>NZ_JBHIPT010000001.1:0-2592 GCF_042196205.1 Bartonella sp. AP21QHHD
ACCTTGTAGGTAATTCAAAAAGCCAATCATAGCCTTTGGACTTGAATAGTCGATTTGTGGTGTTACTGCTTGCTTTTCCAATTCTTGCCAACGGTCTATAATCCTAGCACGTAATGTCATGCTGTAACCGGAAACTAAGATAAGGCATTCACGCTTAGGGAGGTTGTAACAGTTTTGGGGCTTACCCTGTTTATCTAAATAGGTGGATCCAAATTTGGATTGACCCCCTTCAGGATATAATTCTCCTAACATTTGTCGAATATCACGCATAATATGCGCATGTTGCTTACCGCATAACTCTGCAATTTCACGACTAGACATGGTGGGAACAGTTGTGTTTTGAAAATTGTTTTCAGATATTGTAATAAAGTTTCGCATCATCACCCCCTTAATTAAGAAAAATACAAGTTTTGGTATAATATTCTGCCATAGTTTCTATGGCGCTCTGCTTTAGCAATTTTCTTTGTTGCGTGAATTTTGAAGTAATGATTATCGGTTTTATCTGTTTCTATTTCAGATTTTGGACAAATCTTCTGTCTGTTCCATTCTTGTTTTGTAAAAACAAAATCCACGCCTTCTTTTAGATCAAGCTTTTCAACACAATCGTTAAACCAAGTGGAAAAATCTTGTTTCAAATGTAAGTACCTATGCATTACATGGGCATTGACCATTTGGACATAACCGATTTTGTTGTCTACCTCGTTTTCAGGCGTGAGATATCCTTCACTATGAATATGAGTATCATGTGTGGTCATAAGTTTACTCTAATCAATTATTGATGGGAAAANATAAAAGATCGTGGTAAGCATCACTTTCACGTACAAAGTCATGAACCTCACTATCCTCATGGAGATGTTCGATATTTTCTTTTACATATGCTTCTGCAATTTCTTCAGAGATATCTTCACAATTATTCTCAGAGGGATTTATACGAAAGATTTGGATTGCATCATCTACCTCATCAACAATGCTTAGAATTTGGCTTTCATCCAGTGGTCCCGACCGACCAATGTTTTGATCATCATCATAGACAACTAATAAGATTTCATCAGAATTTATAAGAATTGGCTTATCCATAATTTTTCCTCCCTAACGCCTCTTGGCGATTGTTTGTGCGTGGTTTATGGATACATTAGTACATTATGCACTAAAGATAGTCAAGTACATAATGTACTATTTTTTAAAAAAAAATAAAAAAAGACGAATCACGGCACAATTTAGAGAATCAAAATTTTGCTGTTTACTGATAAAAATCAAGCAAACTCGCTTCAATCTGTTGATGGCAATCTAATCGATAACGTGAACAGAGAATCGTATTGTGTTTACATATCAAGAATAGTGCGCCGTACACGACCTATTATAGAGATAGCGCCTTCAAGTTTTGGAGCCTTTATCGTTTTGTCGTATGAAGCGGGCTGAAAAGGAGGATCATCATTAGGTCTGTATCGTTTATATGTCGCTTGTCCAGATTCATCTGCAATTACATAGCAGGCATTAGGCACAAGTTTTTTGTCTCGCATATTTACAAATATTATAGAATCTGGAGGGCTAATTTTATTCATAGATGCCCCATCTACACGTAAAGCAATCCATTCACCGGCAGGAAGATTAACAGCCTCTGTCATAGGATAATCTGAAAAATCCATTATCCCATCTTGCTCGCTTAATTCTCCAGCGCTAATCCATGAAACGACAGGAATACTTATATTGAGGTTAGGATTTTCTTGAGGAGACTCGCCATACAAAATCCACCCCGGATCTACATTAAATACTTGTCCATAGAGCTCGGCTATTTGGCGCGAAATACCACGATTTCCATTTTCGTGACTAATTAGGGTATTTTGATTAAGAGCTGGTATAGCGCGCGCAGCTTCGCTTGGTGTTGCGTATCCAGCATTCTTACGCGCTATTTTAAGTCTATCTTTTGGCAAATAAGTCATTTGTACATTATCCACTATTTTTTTAATTCATTGTGTACGATTTTATCTTGATTTAAAATTGTACGTAATGTACTATTTGTGTCATGGTTAATGATTTTTATGTCAAAAGTTTGATTGAATCTTGGGGATCTATACGCCAATTTGCAAAAGAAATTGGTTGTAGCTATGAGGCTGCGCGTAAAATGCGTGATCGCAATAGTATTTCTCCAAAATACTGGAATATAATTATTCAGTTGTCTAAAGCCAAGGGTCTATCTTGGGTTACACTAGATTGGTTCCTACATAATTATGGGAGTAAATCCCATAGAGTTGTTCGTCCAATGACAAAACGAAGAAAAGATACGCTTCATCTGGTGGAGAAAATTAGTACAGCAAATGCATCACAAACAGTAATATCTTCTCATATTGCTGCCCCTACAGATAATAACAAACATCAACAGCAGCATTCACATTCTTAAACAGGCAAAAATAAAGAGATCAAATTAATAGATTACGCGTCACCATGCGCACGCATAAATACGCAACAGCCTTAAGGGGGGGATTATGATCACTAATTTATATTTAATAAAAAAAGGGGATGCGCATGTCTAATGGTATGCCATGGATAAGATTCCATTTGTATGACTGGATAAGTGGTACAGATGGAATGACG
>NZ_JBHIPT010000002.1:0-4849 GCF_042196205.1 Bartonella sp. AP21QHHD
GAATCTTACGTTATTCAGGGTTCTCATTCAATATGAATAACGCTAGATTATGATTATAAATCAATGCCTTGAACGCTTGTTCACAAGCAAGAGCTTGAAGAGACTTTAAATGGCATTGGGGAAACAATGAAAAACATTGCAAGTTAGCAAAATAGTGAAAAGTGCTGATCATGTTACGATTAGATATGCATTTAAATCGACAAAAAGGTACCATAAAAAGCGATTAAAGATTTTACGATGAAAACGTATCCACAATATAAAACGCTCTGTACGGTCAAATTTAAGGTAAATAGACCAATTGGTAAAATTATGGACTAAAAACATGAGAATATTAAAAGACCTGTTCTTAAAAAAGCGTAAACAACCAATGCAAAAAGAGTTTGTTGCAACAGCTGTTGGTTATGTTCCTTGGGGGAACGGAGCAGAGGAGTATTTTTACAACCTCTACGAATATGAAGATGGCACAANATTTTAGTACCAAAGCGCAAGTAAAAGCATGGGTTTATGGGGGGTACTATTCCGAAAAGCGTTCTCAATTACGAACCTCTTATAGATGAGATCAATAAAGGCGTAAAAAAACTATCAGAAGTTGCTTGATTTTAAAGAACATGACTTCTAGGTGTGAAGAAAGATGGGCTAAGTATTTCTAAAGATGCCCTACTTGCTCTAAAGGTGAAATATGTGGGATTGGGCTGTTATGCCGAGCTTGCCACAAATCATGCTTTTGTTGCAATTTAAGCCAGAATTCCGCATCATTTAAACCCGCTTTTTCTAACCGTAAAGCTAAATTAATGCTAATCGCCGCATGGCAGTTTAAGACGCGGGATAAAGTTAAACGTGCAACACCAAGACGATTTGCAGCTTCTGTTACTGTTAACCCTAATTCATCAAGCAATTCTTCTTTCAAAATGCCGCCAGGGTGTGGAGGATTGTACATCATAATAACACCTCAAAACTCAATGGTAATCTTGATAATCAACCAGTTCAACGTCTGTCCCAATGAAACGAAAAGTAACACGCCAATTTCCATTGACACGCATTGACCAGTAACCTTTTAAATCGCCCGTAAGCGCATGTAGACGATACGATTTAAGAGTAACTTGTTCAGGCGCGGATATTGTATCTAAAATTACTAAAATGTTTGCTAATTTTTTAGCATGCGCGGGTTGTATGCCTTTGCAGACTCCTCTTTCAAAGAATAATTTCAACCCTTTATGCTTAAAACTAACGATTGCCATATATACCCTCTTGATACTTGATACTATACACCATGCATTTATGTCAATTGATTATTTATCAAAGAGCATATTAAACATAATTTTATATGTTAATAATTAATAATATATCATTGAAATAATTGAAAAAATAATAAAATTACGCTAAGATTTTTTACATATTTAAATACAAATTTAAGGTAAAAAACATGCTAAATAAAGTGATGTTAATCGGGCGTTTAGGTGCTGATCCCGAAAGCAAAACAATGAATTCTGGAACAGAAGTAGTCAATTATCGTATGGCAACTTCTGAAAGCTATACGGATAAAAATACTTATCAAAAAGTAGAGAAAACTGAATGGCACTCCGTGGTGATTTTTAATCCACATTTGGCAAAAATTGCACTTCAATACCTCAACAAAGGTTCAAAGGTTTACGTAGAAGGCAAATTACAGACACGCAAATGGCAAGATAAAAATGGGCATGACCGTTACACAACAGAGATTATTTTACCACAATTCAAAGGCGAGTTGTATTTGCTTGATGTAAAGAAAGATCAATCTGCCCCTTCTTCCGTTACTTCTCAAAATTATGCTATCGCTTCAGGTGCTGCTGATCATAGTGCATCTCTTAATGACAGCATACCATTTTGATTGATAAAATATGGCAAAGAGAAACATGTGGGCTCCCACAGATTAGGGGATGTATGAAGAAGAAAGATGCTTACATTTCACAAGTGAAAGTACGTCAAGATCCTGTTAATCAATTGGCAATTGAAATGCGTGCTAAACGCTTCTGCTTGACCATAGAAGAGGCTAAAAATCCGCTTGCTGGTACTTATGTTGGGCGGCTTTGTTTGCAAGGTGTGCTTACTCAAGACCAGTATGATGCTGCGCAAAAATATCTTGAAGTGAAAAATGACTATTTGTGTGCAAAAGGTTTACCAAGCGCTGTTTATGACGAAATACCATCATCTTCTGATGACAAAGCAAGAGAAAAATGGGTTGAATTTGCAACAGGACAGTTTTCTAATATGCAAGAGGCGATAAAAGAAACACAACATCTCTATAGACAGTATAATCTTTATGCATCAATACAATATATTGTTGTTGAAGACCAAACATTACCACATCTTGTGAATTCATTGCGGGTCGCTCTTAACGCGCTTCATAAATATTTTGACAGAAAAACTAAATGGTAAATGTTTTATTGTTCTTTTTCCATAACAGCATGAAAAGCTCTTGAAGAATATGCATTAGAATGTTATATTTTTATATAATATTAAAGGGAGTGTTTTATGCACACAACAAAATTACGTAAAGTTGGAGGGTCTGTTATGCTCTCTATACCGCCCGCATTGCTTGATGTTCTTCATCTTTCTGAAAACACGCAAGTGGGTCTGGCTATTGACAATGGACAATTGGTTGTAAAACCACAGGCATTCCCTAGCTATACTCTTGAAGAATTGTTAGCGCAATGTAATCCTTCAGATGATTTTGCGGATGGTGATATGGAGTGGTTTGATGCCAAGCCTGTTGGCAGAGAGCTCTTGTAATGAAGCGGGGCGAAATTTGGTTTGTATCACTTGACCCATCTTCGGGTTATGAACAAAAAGGAACGCGTCCGGTATTGATTGTATCACCAGAGGCGTTTAATCGTGTCACGAAAACACCTATTGTCTTGCCTATTACAAGCGGAGGAAATTTTGCAAGAACAGCAGGGTTTGCTGTTTCATTAGCAGGAACAGGATTACATACCACAGGTGTGATACGTTGTGATCAACCACGAGCTCTCGATATAGCAGTGCGTCAGGGAAGGAAAATGGAAACAGTTCCCCCCATGATTATGAATGAAGTGCTTGCCAAGCTATCAACATTTCTAACATAGTTTTTTTATGCATTTTTAAGAACGATGCTAAAGTAAGCAATGTGACGCGAAACGTTTCTCTGTATAACGCCTTGTAAAAGACTAAGGAAAATAATTCATTCTATTGTACGCAGAAGTGCCTCTTTTTGTTTCTAAAAATAAGAAAGATATGAAGTATTTGTTTTGTTTTATGATTTTTAGTATTTTTATTCTTCACTTATAGCTATTACAATCAACATCTTGAAATTTATCATAACCATAGTAATCTTTATGTTGCTGTTTTAACATTTTACATAGATTGTATCGATTAATATCAAATTTTTCGAGCACTTCGTTTGGAAGATCATATAAATTTCGAGGACCAACATCAAACATATCAACTGCATCAGCTAGGTTATTTGGAATGCGGTTCTCATCTGCATCTGATTTTTGTCCGCAGTTGGTAAGAAAAAGCACACTGATTAATATGATTAATAAGTAACTTATTTTTTTTGCTGATAAATAATTCATTATTTCTTTTATGGCTGGAGTTTAAGTATATATTAAAGATTAAGAGTTTTCTTAATAAGGTGATCCATCTTATCAATTTCATTGCTTAGTGCATCAATCATGTTATTTACTTTTTCAATATTCTGATGAAGTTCAAAAAATTGTGCCTCATAATTCAACACATCAGATGTGTGTTTAGACTTAGATGCTTTTGCCATGGCTTGAAGCGCTATGTGCCGCTTTTGAACAAGGCTAAAAATGGATTGTATTGTCTCATGTCTTGCTTTGATTGCTTTATTTCGTGTATGAATTATAGTGTACAATCCATAATTCTTTTGTTGATCCTGTCTTGGACTCATATTGAGTAGTTTTATAGTGAGGGCATCCTGTTCTTGAGCTATTATTTCCCACTCATTGAGGGTGATTTCTAGAAACTTCTGTGTGTCATTCCATCTCCTTTCCGCATTTTCTTTTGCATCTTTTTCTAGGTTCAGTTTTTCAATTATTTTAGAACAAAATAATTCATTTATACTAGCATAACCATGTGCCGTTGGCAAAAGATATGCCATAAAAAACGCAATCGTTAATATGTTCTTTTTGAATACAAATATTTTTGTAAATGTCTTTTTAATTCTGCATAAAGCAGCTTTTTTGAAAAATAACATTAATTCCCCCCACTTTTTGCTAATCAATAATTTAGCGTTTCCGTATAATTAATTCGTTTAGATAATACAATTGTGAGTGGTTGGTTGTTAAAGACACTAGATTTAGGTGAAAAAATAAAAAATACACAATATAGTGATTTTTTTGTTGACAGGATATGAAAAATAGTGTTTTATGGCGTTGCTGTACTAGTCGAATTGTCTCTAGAATTACAGTAAAGGTATAACCTTTCTTATAAGTTCATATGATTGTTCAGAGCCCTGCTTTTGCGGTTTTTTTTATTGTCTTGTTTACAAAAAGAAACACACATGAAAACCACTGAAAAACTTGCAAAAAAAAACGCCCCCAAAGGCAGGTCAAGGGCGTGCCAAATAAAGTGACGCGCATTTTAAAAGAAGCAGTGGTTAAGGCTGCTGAGAATAAAATTGGCAAGGATGGTTTGATTTCTTATTTGGAAAGATATTATCATAAAAAACACAATAAAGTCAATATGTTGAGCGTAATTATTTTATATGAATCCACTCAAGAATCCATCCTTTTATGCATGATTCATTTGACCATTTTTTATATAAGATTGGCATGTATGAATAGACCATAAAAAGCAAATCATGATGTAA
>NZ_JBHIPT010000003.1:0-1639 GCF_042196205.1 Bartonella sp. AP21QHHD
ATCAAGCAATAATAACTTCACCTTTGGCAGTGCTGTATCTTTGCTTGGTTCTCATCAACATAAAACCGAAGATATTGTGGGGCTTGATGATTTTAGAGCCAAGATTAATGAAGATCTGACAAGCTATGGACGCCTCACAAGTCCAAATGAGTGGCAGAATTACAATAAATTTACCAGCAAAGTCACTATGAGTGGTGGCTTAGAACTGTTGGGTAATTCGTCGTTTAATCTCACCCACAATAATAAAGTTGTGACAAGTCTAAGTGCAAGTGGAAGCATGCTTAAAGGTCCAGCAACTGTTGATGGTAAGGCACTTTACACAAAAGATGAGGCTACCACTGTTCTTCAAAAAATACGCAATGAGATTGCAAAACTGAAAGAAGTTACCGCGCTTAATCCCCTTGAAATCCTCATGACAGAAAGTGGTACCATTCCATTTCCTGATAGTGTTAATAGCTACACCGATATTGAAATATGGGCGTGGGTGGCGGTGGAGGCGGCAGTAATATAAAAGGCGGTGGGGGAGGTGGCGGCGGTTGCGTACGTATTAAAATCAAAGGATACCAGCTGGGAAACTCAAAAAATGCTCAAATTGGACGTGGTGGGAAAGGCGGTAATAACGAAAGGGGAGGCATAGGTGGTCAAACAATAATTCAGGGACTTCTTACCGCAGGCGGTGGCGGAGGTGGTGGATATTATGGATACGGAACTAGTGGCAGTGAAGGAAGTGCCAATAGCAGTGGTCACGGCGGTAGCGGTGGCAGCTACTACTCTAGTAACAGTAATGTTAATGGTAGCAGTTCTACTTTCGGTGGCGGGAGTGGTGGTGGCTACGCATACTATAGAAGTAACGACGGCCCCTTTATTGTCTACAAAACAAACATTGGACATGGTGGAAGCTCTATTTATGGGGGGGCTGGTGGTGGTTGCAGTGATGGTATCGCAAAAGGGGGTTACAGTGGGAAAGGCGGCAATGGTGGTGATGGAAATGGTTTTACCAGCGGCGGTGGCGGTGGCTACTTTCTAGGAAAATCTGGTGGAGATGGCGGCAATGGTGGTGACGGAGCAATCTTGTTGAGATTTTTTATCTAGGAGTTTTTTATGAAATATGCAGTTGTTGAAAATGGTGTGGTAACAAATATTATTGTAGCCTCAGAAGACTATGTCCATGCCTTTGATGGTGAAGCTATCCCCTCAAGCGAAGCGCAGATCGGCTGGACTTATAAGGATGGAGTGTTCTCTCCTCCTATTGTTGATGAAAACACAAAACAGCTCTCATCTACTGAAATGGCAGAAATAGACACACCCGTAGAGCTCATAGAAGAACCACAAGAGAAAGATAATCAAATCTAGGCGATACGGCTTGTATGATTTTCTTTCTTTAAAGCCCTTTTTTACTGACAGTGTCAGGCTTATGAGAGAGTGTAGATGATTGTTATGGTCTCTTCATTAATTTGGAGAGCAAAATGACAATAGAATTTAAACTTCGTATTCACTTTATTAAGAATGGTAAGGGATCTAAGTTTTTAGCAATATTTGATCAGACAGCCGTCGGTATGGTCGTAAAATCCTTGATGTTAACGTGCAAATTTATCCCCTCCATGCACTTATTCTTCTCTTTACGCATGAGGTGGAGAAA
>NZ_JBHIPT010000004.1:0-2802 GCF_042196205.1 Bartonella sp. AP21QHHD
AAGCCCGTGAAGCGCTTGTAAAGTTTTATGAACCCCAATCCCAGACGCCAATGGTTGAAGGTGAAAATGCACCCCCAGACCTACGTGAGGACCCTGTTCGTTTAGTGGCGTGGATGCTAGATAAGATTCAAAAGCAAGATGCGTATATTAGGGAACAGAAAGAAGCGCTAAGACAAGCTGAGGAACAGCAGCAGCATGATATACGTCTTGGTGAATTTTTTAATAATTCTGTTAAGTCGTTTCAAAATAAATCCAGTGATTTTGATGCCGCGGCAAATTTTCTTTATGAGGCACGCGCAAAGGAATTGAGTTCTTGGTCATCACTTTATCCTGAGTATGGACAACAAAACACAATAGATGCGATTATAAGAGATCAATTGCATGCTCTTGTAGCGACTTGTGCACAAAGAGATCTCAATCCGGCAGAAGAGATTTATAGAATAGCGCAAAATCTTGGCTATCAGAACCAAGCATTACAAGCGAATAATCAAGTTGCTGCGCTTCAAAGCCGGCAGAATTCTGCGAGAACCTTAACGGCATCTGGTGGAGGGGGCAGTGTTGGACCAATCACTTTAGCAAGCATTGATAGGATGTCAGAAGAAGAATTTGACGCTTGGATATCAAATCCGAAAAATAAAGCAATTTTTCGGCAATTGCATGGTGCTTGTAACGGGTATTAAGAGTGCATTTTTATAGAAATTAGCCTGTTTTATGCAGGGTTATGGTCCGGCTTTTAAGCCGGTTTTTTTTACAGCAAAGAAAGGTAAAATCAATGGCATTAACAACAGTTAGAGCAGATGATCCTCATGCGATAAGCACGTGGTCAAAATTATTAAATACAGAAGTTTCAAAGGCGATACCTATTGCCCCCCTTATAGGCAAGGGTTCAAACAGCATTATTCAACTTAAAACTGAAACACAGAAGGGCAGAGGGGATTGTGTTACATTTAGCTTACGTACACAGCTTTTGGGACGGGGAGTTACCTCAGGACAGACGCTTGAGGGGAATGAAGAGGCATTACAATTCCTTCATGACAGACTATATATTGACGAGCTTTCGCATGCAGTTCGTGTAGAAAATGAAGGTAGTATAGCGCAACAACGTACAACGTTTGATTTGCGTGACGAAGCAAAAGATGGCTTAGTTGATTGGTATGCAGATCGCTTAAGCTTGATGTTTTTCATTCAAGCTTGCGGATATACAGCAAGGACAATCTCTTTTGAAGATCGGATGATAGATATCGAGAATGTGCATTATGGATTTAATGAACCTCTGGCACCAAGTAGTAAGCGAATTATCCGTCCAGATGGTAAAACCAAGGATGAAGATCTCAGTGAAGCGCCAAAACACAGCTTTAGTTTGAAGCTTATTGACGAAGCTGTAAAAATGGCGAAACTTGCTAATCCCAAAATTCGACCAGTACGTGTGAATGGGGAGAGTGTTTATGTTCTCTATTTGCACCCAACACAAGTGATGCAATTGCGCACCAATACAGAGACTGGACAGTGGCTTGATATTCAGAAAGCTGCTTACACAGGCTCTCGTGCGCAAAACCCAATCTTTGATGGTTCTTTAGGCATGTATAATGGTGTGATTTTACGTGAATCTGAACATGTCACCCATGGGGTTAAATCTACCGATCATACAGCGAAAAAAAGTGTGCGTCGTGCTGTTTTTCTTGGAGCACAAAGTATCGTTATGGCTTTTGGAAATAATCGCAATGTCAATCGCTATAAATTGGTGGAAGAGCATTTCGACTATCAACGTTACTATGGTTTGTCTGCGAAAACACTGATTGGCATGAAGAAAACCCGTTTCAAATTTCCAAATAGCTCTCAAGCAGCGCAAGATTTTGGAACGATTGTTATCCCCACCTACAGTGGTGAACCTGATAATTAATCATAGGGAGGAAACAAGACATGGCAGATCAATTACCCCCTCCATTACAGGGCAGAAATCTACATACCCAACAGGTAAGTTTTTTGCGGTTAAATATCTCGCATAAAGATAAGCATCTTACGGAGAAAATTGGGATATTACCCCGTGGCGCTTTGATCACTTCGATGAAGGCTTTTGTCAAGACGGCATTTTCTGAGGCAAAATTAAAGATAGGCAGCACCTATGGAGGCAATGAGTTCAGTGAAAAAGACATCAAAGCCCAAGGCACGCAAGATTTTACGCCAACAGATCAAAAGTCTTTTGTTGCAGATGATAAGGAGATGACCCTTTATGCAACACGAGACAAAACCACCGATGCTGGTGAATGTATTGTGGTTGTGCAATTCGTAACAAATCATTGAGGGGATAAGACATGGCAGATTATTTACCACAGCCCTTGCAAGGGAGAAATCTTCATACCCAGCAGGTAAGCTTTTTGCGGCTTAATTTTAGCTATGAAGATAAAGAAAACGCTATGAGAATAGGCACGCTACCTCGTGGTGCTTTGATTACTTCGATTAAAGTGTTTGTTAAGACAGCATTTTCGGACACAAAGGTCAAAATAGGCAGCACTGCTGGAGGGACTGAGTTTGGTGAAGCGGAAATCAAACAACAGGCAGTAAAAGAGGTTAAGCCCACCAATCAGAAGGAATTTGTCCCTTATGATGAAGAACTTACTCTCTATGCTAAAGCTGATAAAACAGTACAAGCTGGGCAAGCAAGTATAGTCGTTGAATTCGTGACTAATCACTGAGAGGTATTTTGATGACACGTCATTATATTCGGGTTAAGACCGGAGGACCGATACCAGTAAAGCGAGATGTTTATCGTCATAAGAGAACACTTTCGCACTTAGTGTCGGT
>NZ_JBHIPT010000005.1:0-1025 GCF_042196205.1 Bartonella sp. AP21QHHD
CGGGGATTTTGAACTGTACATTTCCCTCTCTAGACACAATACGCCTAAGTACAGCAATGTCATTAAATACGATTTGCTACATTTTGTCAACACAAAAATAACACATATTGATATATTTGAAGAGAATCTGTATAAAGCGAAGATGCAACAATGAAAAACAAGATAAAATCTAATGTTATTATCGTATTTAAAGAAAATTTCCTTATTCGGAATAATAAGTATCTTATTCACTAGTCATGTAAGTAGTCAACCATTAACAAAACATGTTTCTTCGGAATCTCCATGCCCAAAGGGGCAAATTGCCGTTTTTCGTGATCTACAAAAACGGTCCTCTTTTATTACTTGTATTTCAGAAGGAATGTTGGATTATATTTATAACGACATCCCTAAAGAAATCTCTACAGGTCCATTTAGAATAATTTCTATAGAGGCAAACAACTATCTTCGTATACTAAGACGTTATTTTAATAAAAACAATAGAATAGAATGGTTTGTAATAGGCTTCATAATAATCACCATAATGTCTCTTCCGATTAACATACTCTGGCGATTTAGATTAAAGATTTCTGCGTTTTTATTTGCAATAATGACCGCCTTAGTTATTATTGCAATACCATATATATATGGATATATATATCTTTCACATCTACTTTTTTGAAAAGTACTTCTGAAGCGCATTAAGAGCAACGCGTAATGAATTCACAAGATATGGTAGCGTTTGATCTTCTATAACGAGGTACTGTAGCGCAGCGTGAAGATTATACTGTCTATAGAGGCATTGCGCTTCTTTTAGTGCCTCTTGCGTGTTGATAAACTGCTCTGTTGCAAATGCTACCCATTTATCTCTTGCCTTATCATCAGATGATGACGGCATTTCGTCATAAATCGCATTAGGCAAGCCTTTTGCACAAAGGTAATCGTTTCTTATCTGTAGATATTGCTGGGCGGCGTCATATTGCTCTTGTGTAAGCACGCCTTGCAAGCAAAGCCGCCCGATATAGGTACCAGAAAGTGGATTTTTTGCC
>NZ_JBHIPT010000006.1:0-1331 GCF_042196205.1 Bartonella sp. AP21QHHD
GCCGTTACATAGCCTTGATCCAAATAAACTTTGGTTAACTTCTTGATTAAGAGCTGAATATCAAAAAGACCGATACATCTTCCAACATAAGGCTCTGTTACGGCTGATATAGAGCGCTTTTTGACATGGTGCACTCCCTCAACAACAACAGCATGAATTGGAAAACATTGCTTCCCACCCAAAAGCGTTTCTGGATTTTGCTCTGAAGGCGTCTTTATCCTTTTAGGCGTTAAAGCGCGTAATTTCTCAATTCTTTCTAATTGCTGCTTCTCAGATTGTTGGCGAGAAAAATTATCTGTTGGGGAATGAAAAATAGCTGAGGAGCGCGCATAAACATTTACACCTGTAAACAAGCCAAAGAAAACAAAAATGGCACGAAAAATTCTCAAAAGAGAACTTTGGCGTAAAAATATCAATAACAATACAGATTGCCCCCGCTTTGCATTATTCATGAAGCACTCTTTAAAAGAACTTCATGGAACCTCTAACAAGTCCACTCAAAACAGCCACTGCCCTATGACGCTTTTAACAAAAGCACATGCCTCTGTAACCAAAAAAGTGACACCCAAAACTGCTTTATTTTACAAAAAACGCTTTATTTGAATTGCTGAAGATCTCTCCCCCACATTTATATGAGAAAACCTCTAAACAAAACTGTTTAGCCCGTCAATGGTTAATATATCAATATCCCCAGTTTAATGCTACAATATATTTATCAATAATTAGAGATAAATTCACTCTCCAGCTCCTCTAAGCCACTCAACACGCATATAAACGAGACATCATGCTATCAAGCACATCCTGTCGTCAAAAACCATCATAGAAAACAATAAGAAATCTCTTTGAGAGCCTTTCAAGACAATTACGCAAAACTCTTTTTCCTGCCTTTGCTCGCCAAATGTGGCGAGCAAACAAAGTCTTGATTTTCTAATAAGTTATATTTAATGGCATTTTCATCAAAGAACTTTTCTCCAAAGACAATGATCTGAGTGATCTGAACAGAAGAGTTTTGTCCAGTGCTGTCAGTGTTGTCAGTTCTTTTTAGAGCCTATATTATTTTTTTAAATGAGAGAAAATTAAAAACATTATATTTCAATATGTTAGCATTTTAACGATACAACCTATATCGACAATACAACCTTAAATACAATCCATAATATATATTTGTCAGTTTGTGTCAGTAAATTAAACTGACAAAATAGACTATTTTAGTGACTCATAAAACCTATCAAAATACTCATTATGATATTTTAAAAGCACATAGTTCATTTGTCTTGATGAACACGTGAAACGAACAGCAAAATTCACTATTTTGCTGATTTTACCTCATG
>NZ_JBHIPT010000007.1:0-1134 GCF_042196205.1 Bartonella sp. AP21QHHD
CTGTGATGGGGGACAATGACAAACGCATTGCCATTGAAGATATTGTGGGTTCACCACTTTTGGAAGCCATGTTTGAAGGACGGATGCCTCGCGGGTTTATACCGATTGCACCGATACCACAAAAGGTGGGTGATGTTTTTGCAGCGGAAAATTCTCTTATTCGCTTATCCGCAGACAGTGTGAAACATATTTTGTTAGAGCATCAAGCGCGTTCTCTTCACTTGGAGGATTTTCGAGGCGCCATTCAAACATTCATAAAACCCCATGGCGTTATCNTCTCTTCACTTGGAGGATTTTCGAGGCGCCATTCAAACATTCATAAAACCCCATGGCGTTATCAGACGCAAAGATACGCAGGGTGTTATGTTTTTTGGTGAAAGTGGTGGGACATGGTGGCGCTTTGTGGTCAAATTTGTAGCAAGCAAACAAGAATGGTGGTTGACCTCCATGCATAAAAAAAACTCTAGAGAAATTGGACGCTTATTGGATGCGGCTGAAAAAAAGGGCGAGAGGTTGTTGTAAAGAGAACACCGGAAAGACCTGCTGGCTTTTGTGAAAAGAGAAGGCGTGGAGGGCGGTCAACTCCTCGCAGATCCGGTAAAACCGTCCTGGTATAACTGGCTCACGCCTCGTGGATAGAAGTAACAGTTTAAAAGTTTAAAAGCAATCTTTAAAAAAACGACTTGAGAAAAACCATGTTGGCTTTTGTGAAGAGAGTCGATGCGTGAGAAAATGAGAAGGCGTGGAGGGCGGTCAACTCCTCGCAGATCCGGTAAAACCGTCCTGGCAAAACTGGCTCACGCCTTACCTCCAATGATATAATGTTTTTAAGCCAAAAAGCAATCTTTAAAAAAACGGCTTGAGAGGGGCTTTTTTTGTATAAGACGATAAATTGTACCTCTAACTTCACGACGGCGCTCTATCGCCTTTGAAGTGCCTTTGAAAACGATTTTATGGGATGGTTTGGCACGGGGGTTTCTCTCACAAGGAGAATAATAGGGAAAAGAGTGCTTTTTGAGAAATGCTCTTTTGACTGACAGTGTCAGACTTATAGTGGGAGTAAGTTTCATGCATTGTATTGCCAATGACAATTGTAAAGCAATAGGCAATGTATGGAACAGGAATTTCACGAAG
>NZ_JBHIPT010000008.1:0-2531 GCF_042196205.1 Bartonella sp. AP21QHHD
CGTTTAGGTTGGAAACGTGCACTGAACAAACAAGGTTATGGCATAGATATGCTTTATTATAGGAAGGAATTGTGACATGGGGAGCAGTAGACCAGCAACGACAGAACAGAAGCAGGTGCAGACAAGTGCCCCTCCTGCTTGGATGCAGAATGTCTTTAAGCGAGGTGGTGCGGATGCGTATAATCTGTATGATACAGGGGCGGGTGGGAATGTTTATGGCGGTCCTCGTGTAGCGCCGTTAAGTGATCAAACGCGCTATGGAATTGGTGGTCTTGGAAGTATTCCACAGCATTATCAAAATCGCTCTTTGATGAATACGATTTACAATCCAACGTTGACAGCAAGCAATCTTGGAAGAGTGGCTTCTGGTGATATGGTTGGACAGAATCCGTCTTTTAATGCCGCCCTTCAAAATAGCTTAGACCGTGTAAGAGATACGATTAACAGCTCTTTTGCAGGTGCGGGTCGTTATGGGTCCGGTGCACATGCAGGTGTATTAGCAAATGAACTTGGTGCTTTGTCCACAAGTGCTACAGCAGACCAGTATAATCGTGATGCGGATCGCATGATGCAAGCCAATGCCATGATAGACCAAGCCAATCAAAATCAATTGGGCGCCTCAAATAACTTCTTACAGGGTTATGGGAATGCCTATTCCAATGCCATACAAGGGGGAGGTNGACGAATAATGTGTCAGAATCTAAGATGCATGGTAACGACCCTTGGCAGAATGCTATGATGGTGCTTTTTGGATTAAAGAAGGCTGCGGAAAAGGCAGCAAATGCTGCCGTTTAGTTTGAATAATCTTAGAAAAAATAAATAGTTAAAGGGAAAGTAATGGTTTTTATAGATTTTGACCCGAGAGATAGACGTTTCATATCCAAACTAGAAAAAGATCTACACGAACGCAGACTAGAAAAAGATCTACTACAATCAATAGCGAATCAACGAAAGGACAAACATAAATTACCAGTTTTTCTTAATGCGATTTCTATGAATGATCCATATAAGATAGGCTCTTTTTCTCCTTCTCCAATAGGTTCTATTCGTCCTTCTGAGATAGATAATGAGGGGAATAAACCCTCTCCGATTCCACAATCAGAAACTCCTCCTCAGTTAGAGACTTCTCCACCTATTTCAACAAAACCAGTTCCATTGCAAGAACAGCCTCCTGAACCAAATCTTAGTTTTTGGGATAAATTTTCTCGTTTTTCACAGTCTGATGTTAGTAAAAATATTGATGATTTTCTTATGGGGGCGATAACAGCAAGTCCAAATTCATCTGGATGGCAACTTTTTGCCAAGGGGCTGAAGAACTTGCATGAAGGAGATAAACAAAGAGGGCAGGTTAACCAGACTGTCGAGTATCTAAAATCCAAAGGCTATAGTGAAGAAGAAGCTGCTATTATGGCACGTAATCCGCAAATGCTTAGTGCGATGCTAACAGGTGGTGATACTCCTAAGTTACCTCTGGGGCATCAATGGTATATCAATCCGGAGACAGGTGAACGTGAAGCGAGACCGATTAAAGGATCTCTACTGGAATTGGAGTATAATCAGAAAAAACGAGACATAGAAGAGTGGGAAATAGGTAAGAGAAACACTGCTGCTGTAGTAGCAAAAGAAATTAATCATATTGTGGATACAGTTAACAATGCTCTTCAAATTATAGAGAAGAATCCCAAAAAGGCTGCTGGTAAGGTCGGTGCTTTTGCTCAGATTTTCCCCGATACTGCTGCAAAAACATTAAAAAATAAATTAAAAACGCTTGAAGGTGGTGTCTTTGTTCGAGTGATTGAAGCAATCAAAAAGCAAAGTGACGGCGGGAAATTAGGCGTTGGACCGTTATCTAATGAAGAAAGCAGGCGCATAGTAGCATCTTATGGTACTATGGACATTAGCGATAAACCAGAAGAACTATATAAAACGCTCTTAAAAATCAAAGATATGTTTGATCTTTTTAAAAAACTGAATGATGAGGAAATTTATAGGTTGTCAAATGGAATGGAAGTAAGACCGCGTCTAAAGTATTCTGCTCAATATGCTAATCAGTCGATGTCGCAAGGAGGTAGTGAAAATATACCTCGGATGAGTATGCAAGAAGCTGCTAAAAGAAATGATATTACTGAATTTATAGATATTGAGACTGGTGAGCATATGAGGAAGGTAAAATTGTAATGAATACGTCTCGATCTAGATATGTAACATTAGAGGATGGAACACGTTATCGTTTTGATGTTATTGATAATAATTCTCAAAATAATGCGTCTCGATCTAGATATGTGACCTTAGAAGATGGAACACGCTATCGCTTTGATGTTCTCAATGATGCCTCCAACTTTGAAGAAACAACTTCACCCCAACATCCCGAAATCACGCAAAGTGAAGCTTTTTGGAACTCTTTAAAGCATGGTTTGAGTTTTAATTTAGATGATGAGATTGCGGGGATTACAGCGGCAGGACGTGATTCTGATGATGAGTTGGCAATAATTGCTTTTGCGAAGGGGCTTTACAACTATTGGACTGGAGAT
>NZ_JBHIPT010000009.1:0-3255 GCF_042196205.1 Bartonella sp. AP21QHHD
CACCCACACACGCGTTCACCTAGATTATTGTGCTTTAAGATCTCTCTTGCTAAGTTTGAACTGATGGCGTTCAGATCTTGCTTATCTAAATAAATTGGCAACCAGCCAACACAAGAAGAAGCATATTTATTTGTCGCGCAACCAGTCAGAGAGAGCAGCACGCACATCAGCATCACTTTTTTGATTAACTTCACTTTCCACCTCCAGACGTGTTTTGGCTGCTTTTAAAGCTTTTTCTGTTTGCTTTTGTTGCTCTGCTTTTTTCCCAAGAGTAAAAGCTCTTGCTAAAATCATAAAAAAAGCGGCTAAAGCCGCGCCTGTTATCATCAGATTTCTTTTCATCCATAAGATCATAGACGATGCTCCTGAAAGCGTTTAGCAACAAAGAAAATACCAGCACATGCGGCTAAAACCATAATGGTGGCCAAAGCCCATTGGATTGGTCCATTTCCTGCTAATAAGCCTCCAAGCCCAGAAAAAGAACCAATAATCGGTGCAAGGGCTTCGGCTTTGAAAACCCCCGTTGGTGCTTGCGTTTCTACTGTTTGATAATTGGAGGAAACATAAGCCCCTTTTGCCCATAAGCCTGTTTCTGCCGCACGCCGGTGTGCGAGACCTTCAAGACGCTTTCCGCCTGCTTTGGTCCATTTCTGTAGCTCTGCAGGGACAGCTTCATATTCACCTTGATTGAGCTTTTTTAACAGTGTCGAGTTACAAAAGGCTCCTGTTCCTACATTATAGCAAAAGGACACTAACGCCGCGAATTGTTCATCCGTTAATGAAACTGTAACAGCGCGTTCAACGGCATTTTCAAATTGTCTTAAGTCTTGACAAAGAAGTTCTTCTGCTTGCTTTTCAGTGATTGTCATGCCTTCGTAAATAAAAGGTTTTCCAGCACTGTTTGTATGTCCATAACCTATTGTCCACACACCAATGGCATCTTTATAGGCGTTCAAACGCAAACCTTCCCATTGTTTGATAAGTGCAAGTCCTTCTGATGATATTTTTCGCATATGATTCTCCATAAAAAAAGCCCTGCAAAAGGCGGGGATGCGTGAAAAATATGAAATGAACGTCTTTCCCTCTTAAAGGACGGTAAGAAATCTACTCAACAAAAAGATATTGAAAAAGCCGTTCAATTAGTAAAAAAATTAACTTCCTCCTCGCCTAAAGGACAGGTAACGGACAAAAATATCATTGGTTAAAATTTAGAATCTGCTAATCAGTTATACTTGTCTAATCGTAGGATTTAATGCAATGACTGATATAAGATACAAAAACTTAGAAGATTTTTGTGGGCTTGATGAGGAAGAAAAAAAAAGCTTCGTAAACTTTCTCAAGAAAAGAAGAAGTGAACTGATTTCACCTACTGATGAAATAGTAAGTCAAATAGTACAGGAAAATAAACAAATTATAGATGAGTTGCTCAAAAAAGAGGAAGTTTCTAAAACAATTTTTAATATGCGAGAATTATCGTATTCCGCATTGTTAAAGCAAGAATCTACTTTCAATTCTGCGATTTTGATGGAAATTAGCCATCAGTTTGAGATGCCTAAAAGAATTATTACTGAATTAAGTTTAAAATTATTTCGGCTTAACATTCAAGATTCTCACAAATTTAACGAGCAGCTAATAAATTGTTTTGGCCAATATGCAGGAAAAATTATTCCATATATTTATTTATTATGTCTTAGCAATACACAGTCACGCCGTTCACGTGCGGGAAAAACATTTGAAGAAATTATTTATTTTTTATATAATCAATTTCGATATCGTTTCGAAGCTCAAAAAAAAATCGGAAAAGAAACATTTCAAAAAGCCGGTTTGGGTAAAATGGTTGATTCAGTACTACCGAGCATAGAGCATTTTAAGAAAAGACGCGATAAGGCTATTATTGGCACAATGAAAACCACTTTGCGTGAACGTTGGCAAGAAGTTATTGAAGAGCAGTCAAGATCTCAAGTTCCTAACATTCACTTACTGACAGTTGATGATAAAATCTCTGTAAATAAAATTGAACAAATGAACAAGCATAACATTGTTGTCGTCGTACTAAAAACAGTTAAAAATCAAGAAAAAATATTGCATAACCACAGCGTCATAGATTTTGAAACGTATTTTTTAAAAGAACTACCTGAGATGTTTAATTATTGGAAAAATCAGTAAAATGTTTAAACTAATTGACTTATTTGCCGGCATTGGAGGAATTCGTTTGGGTTTCGAGTCTGCATTTGGCTTAGATAACGCCCAATGTGTTTTTACATCAGAAATTGATAAATACTCTATTCAAACTTATCGACTTAATTTTAACAACGATCACGTCCATGGCGATATTACTCAGATCAATGAAGAAGAAATACCAGAGCATGATATTTTATTAGCAGGCTTTCCTTGCCAACCTTTTTCGCAAGCAGGCTTGAAGAAGGGGTTTGCGGATGCACGTGGAACTTTATTTTTTGATATCAATAGAATTTTATCACATAGGAAGCCTCGAGCATTTTTATTAGAGAATGTTAAGCAATTAAAGGGGCATGATAGGGGACGTACTCTCTCTAGTATTATAAAGCATTTACAATCAAGCGGTTATAAAGTTTTTTATGATATCTTAAAAGCACGGGATTTTGGAGTTCCTCAGAATCGTGAACGCATATATATCATTGGTTTTTTAGATCATTCGATAGATTTTAAATTTCCCTCTCCCATGAATATTAAAACAAGGGTGGGAGATATTTTAGATAAAGAGGTTGATGAAAAATATACAATTAGTAATGCTCTTTGGCATGGACACCAACGAAGAAAAGTTCTGAATAAACTGAAAGGAAAGGGATTTGGTTATGGGCTTTTCGATGTGGAATCGCCATACACAAATACACTTTCTGCACGTTATTACAAAGATGGAAGCGAAATACTTATAATGCAGGATAATAAAAATCCTAGAAAACTGACGCCAAGAGAAGCAGCACGCTTGCAAGGGTTTCCTGAAAGCTACCAGATTCCAGTATCTGATACGCAAGCCTATCGCCAATTTGGAAACAGTGTGTCTGTTCCAGTTATTAAAGCTATCGCATTGCAGATGAAAAAATATCTGTCGTAAACGTTCATTGACCTTCTTCCCTAAAAGGGACAGCACAACGAATGACCTAAAGTTGATATTAATCCTCATCCATATGGATAACGCCTTCGCCTTCGTCGCATGCGTTTGGTGGGGCGTTTGGGTCAAGGGTATCATCTTTGTCTGGTGTTGTGTTTGCAACG
>NZ_JBHIPT010000010.1:0-31981 GCF_042196205.1 Bartonella sp. AP21QHHD
AAAAAAACTCAATAGAATCAAGATTCACCTATTCCCCCATATTAGACATAACTATTTTATTTTACTTGCTTTTTATATACCATTCATGATCTACGTCGTGGAATAAGCTTGGATGCCTTAAAAGATGTCTCTTTAATGATAAACATAAAACAATGGATTTCAGTAGAGATTTTATGATCGTTCATGAAAAACTAACAAAAGAAAAAGTTTCCTTTTAAAGAAGATCTATACTAGCCCTACTGGTATGCAATTATCTATCAAAAAAATAAAAAGTTGAAATCAATCTAACCGCTCTAAAGCAACAAATATTTTTTTCTGCGCTGCACGCAGTTCTACAACCCTATTCCGCTCACGCTCAACAATTTCTGCTTTTGCATTTGCTATAAATTGGGGGTTGTTTAACTTAAGCGATATTTTTTCAATATCTTGTTCAATTTTACTGACATCCTTCCTCAAACGAACACGTTCAGCCTCCAAATCAATCAACTGTCCTAATGGTAAACAAAAAACAGCCTCTCCCAAAATCATTTGTGCTGATACTTCCGGAACTTTATCAGAGAAATCAATAACTTCAATACGCGCTAATTTTTTAAGAAGTGCATCATAACGCTTCACACGCTCTCGCGTTACTTCCCCTCCTTCGACAACAACAAGAGGTGCTTGTGTAGCCACTGGAATATTCATTTCAAAACGTACAGACCGAATCCCTGTGACGACATCAATAAGCCAATTAATATCATCAGCAGCTTCTTCATCTATCAATGTTTCCTCTGGCCATTTTGTCAATGCGAGCATATCCTCACGCTTGATGGCTTGCGTTTCTGTAAGAGACCACAACTCTTCCGTCATATAAGGCATAAAAGGATGAAGAAGTTTATAAACTTCATCTAAAACCCAAGCAGTACAAGCTTGAGCCTCATTTTTAGCATCTTCATTTTCCCCCTGAAAAATAGGTTTGAGAAGCTCCAAATACCAATCACATAATGTATTCCAAATGAAACGGTAAAGAGTGGCAGCAGACTCATTAAATTTATAGTGTTCAATACCAGTCGTAACTGCTGAAATTGTTTTAGATAACTCTGTTAAAATCCAACGATTAAGCGCCAATTTTGCTTGTTCTGGTTTAAAAGCTGGATCATGCTTCACACCATTCATCTGTGCAAATCGGGTAGCATTCCACAATTTCGTAGCAAAATTACGATAACCAGCAATACGGGAAACATCAAGTTTTACATCACGACCTTGTGCTGCCATAATAGCTAAAGTAAATCGAAGTGCATCAGCACTATATTGATCAATAAGCTCTAAGGGATCAATAATATTTCCCTTTGATTTTGACATCTTTGCGCCCTTTTGATCCCGCACAAGAGCATGCACATAAACCGTTGGGAAAGGAACGTCACCTATAAAGTGAAGTCCCATCATCATCATACGAGCAACCCAGAAAAAAATAATATCAAATCCTGTCACAGATAAAGATGTTGGGTAAAAAGTAGATAATTCAGTCGTTTTATTTGGCCATCCTAATGTTGAAAAAGGCCAAAGAGCTGATGAAAACCACGTATCTAAAACATCCGGATCACGGATTAAGTCAACAACCTCACCATAATGAGCAAAAGCTGAATCTAAAGCCTCTTTTTCACTTTTTTCAACAAAAACCGTTCCATCAGGACCATACCAAGCAGGAATCTGATGTCCCCACCATAATTGGCGAGAAATGCACCAAGGTTGAATATTTTCCATCCAATTGAAGTACGTCTTTTTCCAGTTATCGGGAACGAACTGCGTTTTGCCTTGTTGAACAGCCTCTATCGCTGGCTTTGCTAATTCAGCAGCATGAACATACCATTGATCTGTCAAAAAAGGCTCAATAGGGACACCACTGCGATCTCCATGAGGAACCATATGGGTATGATCATCAACAGAAGCTAAATATCCCTGTTCTTCCATCAAAGAAACAATCTTCTGGCGAGCAACAAAACGATCAGATTTATCGAGATTTTCTACTAACATTTTTAATTCATCTGATAAAATCAAACCATCGAAAAATGCTTCATTTTCACGAAGAAAAATCTCGGCTTGCTGGGTAAAAATATTGATCAAGCGTAAATGATTACGCTGTCCTACTTCAAAGTCATTAAAGTCATGAGCTGGTGTGATTTTTACAGCACCACTTCCAGCCTCAGGATCAGCATGGCTATCACCAACAATTAATAACTTACGACCAACAAGCGGCAAAAGAGCATTTTTACCGATAAGATGTTTATAACGCTCATCTTCAGGATTAACAGCAATTCCTGTATCACCAAGCATTGTTTCTGGTCGTGTTGTCGCCACTGTTATAAAAGTTGTAGCATCATTTGGATCAAAAGTTTTACCTTCAAGTGGATATCTAAAGTGCCACAAATGTCCTTGAACTTCTTTTTGCTCAACTTCAAGATCTGAAATAGCTGTCAACAATTTAGGATCCCAATTGACGAGGCGCTTATCCCTATATATCAACCCTTGCTTATAAAGCGTGACAAAGACTTCACGAACCGCCTGCGACAACCCCTCATCCATTGTAAACCGCTCACGCGACCAATCACATGAAACCCCAAGGCGACGCAACTGGTTTGCAATAACGCCTCCAGTTTCATAACGCCATTCCCAAATACGCTCAATAAACTTTTCTCTCCCCATTTCTTGACGCGTTGGCTCTTGACGTTCTGCAAGTTGACGTTCCACAACCATTTGCGTAGCAATCCCAGCATGATCCATACCAGGCTGCCACAACACATTTTTGCCACGCATCCGCTGAAATCTAACTATTATATCTTGAATTGTCGTATTGAGCGCATGCCCCATATGAAGTGAGCCTGTAACATTAGGAGGTGGAAGCATAACGCAAAAAGGTTCTGCATCGCTTTTAGAACCAGCTCCCGCTTTAAAAGCCCCACGAGTCTCCCATCTCTTTGCAACCCGTTGCTCTATAGAGGAAGCATCATAGTTTTTTTCTAACATTCTATCCATCCATAACGCCGCTGAAAAACACAATATATGATCAAAACCTGATCAGAATCTCGTGAATCTCAGCCATTCACTAGAGAGCTCGCAAAATCGCAAACAAAATCCCCATAAAATGAAAAACATAAAAATAATTAAGACGATTTTTTAATCGCCTTCACAATCTCTTCACGCAAAATATCTTCCAGCAAAATAGGCAATTTAGACTGTAACCATTCTGCTATAGCCGGACGCAACACATCCTTTGCAATCTTTTCTGCAGAAGAAATACAATATGCAGACAATTCCACATGACCATCCCTTCCAGCGTCTGACTGTGATTTCCTTATCTCATCTTCATATTCTTTTGCTTTATAAACAGAATTCCGTTCTTCAGAAGAAAGCTTCATCTTTTGCATATCCATACCAACTGTATTATTTTCTGCCTCTATATCCTCTTTCTCTTGCGTTATCTTCCCTCCTTGATTTTCAGAAGAAAGACCAATACGATCAGCTAAAGCTTTCATAGCATCATCAACCGATAAGGTTGTATCATAAATACCCTCGGATGCCACTTCTGAAGCATTCACTGCAACATCTTCATTTAAAAAGTGATCAGATTGAACCGCATTTTCTTCGATTATTTCACGAATAGATGTTAAAATTTCATCCATACTTGGCTCACGTAACACGCTTGAACTCTGTACCATACTTTACAACCTCTCAAAGACGCAACAACAAATAGAATCATATTTTCAGTGTATGCAAAAGAATTATAAGATCAACATGCCTCCTACGATATTTTCAAATATGCTTGTCATAAAGAGGGCGCTACACACAGTTTTCTACACTTAGTAAAAATAATATCTCGCCGCAATATCTTTCAACATATTCAACTGTTGATTTACTAATCTTTTAAAAACTAAAATAATTTAATAAGATTCAAAGAGATACTTTTATGTATTATCGGATATATTTAATTGTTTTTAAACCTAAATAACTTGCAGTCAATTTACCAATAGAAGATTGAACACTATAGC
Organism: Bartonella sp. AP21QHHD; assembly: GCF_042196205.1. Lineage (NCBI taxonomy): Bacteria > Pseudomonadati > Pseudomonadota > Alphaproteobacteria > Hyphomicrobiales > Bartonellaceae > Bartonella > Bartonella sp. AP21QHHD. The sequence continues at coordinate 4,026 of NZ_JBHIPT010000010.1, forward strand.
TCGCCACAACAGCATTACGCTCTGCCATTGCAAGCGCAATCTGAGCATTAATCAATAGAGTACGAGAATTTAAAACATCCAGCGTCGTTGCTTGCCCTACGCGATTTTCTTGAACACGACCTTTCAGAGCAATTTCAGCAGCACGAACACTTTCACGGTAAGCAACAACAGATGAGCGTGCGCCCTCCAACTGAAACCAAGCAGAAGTAAGTGCTTGTCGCGTATTACTATGCGCCAAATCGAGTTGAAGCTGCGCCTGTCCAAGCTGTTCCCTTGATTGGCGAATTTGCGCAGACGTACGCCCTCCTTCAAAGATTGGGACACTTACTGACAACCCTATCGATTTAGAAACGCCATCTTCTCCAACCCCGCTGTAGATTCGATTATAAGATGCTGTTGCAGAAAAATCAACTTTAGGGAGCAATGCCCCTTCTTTCGCCTTTACATTATAAACACTCGCATCAACTAAATATTTAGCATAAAGGATTGCTGGATGCATCACAACGCTCATTTGGTAAGCCATATCAAGGTTGACGGGAAAATCTTTGGCTAGAGGTGGGCGTTTTAACTTTTCAGGATCAGAACCAATAACTTGTCGATACACTGCCTCTGCTGCTTTTACATCAGAACGAGCAAGACTCAGCTCTGAAACCGCCACGGAACGTGCAGCTTGAGCTTGAGCAAGATCAACATGCCCTCCTTCACCCACATCAAATTTTGCTTTATTAGAACGAACTTGTTCCTCAAGAGCTGCCAAATTTTCTCTCCGAAGATCGGCAACACGACGTGCGTGATAGACATTAGCATAAGCGGTCACCGCCTCTAGAAACGTATTTTGTTCAACATTACGAAGATATTCACGCTGAGCCTGCAACTTAACTTGAGCTGAAGAAAAGATATTTTGCGTGATAAAACCATCAAATAATCTTTGATTTAATCTCACTCCTATAGATCCAGAAGTGACATAAGGACCTGTAAAAGACTTATTGCGCCCATAGTTCCCAACCCCCTCAACTTGTGGCAATAGCCCCGATCGCGCAATGACAACATCATCACTGGATATACGCACAGCTGCACGTTCACTATTCAACTTAGCATTATATTTATAAGCCTTAGAAAAGGCATCCATCAATGTTTCAGCACAAACAGCCTCTGATAGAAAAACACTCAACACCAGCAATAAACACGCCTGAAACTTCTTGTTTACTCTAAACATAATACACACAATAACAAACCCCAAATAAATTACAAAATTATCTTTTATTCACAAAACAAACAAGCACTAAAACACAAAACCAGGTGTTTTGAAAAAACAAGGAAGAGGCTTTACAGCGAGGTTAAAAGCACGACGAGCCGAGATGATCCCATCTTCTTTTATATAGATTTGTGCAACAGCAGCATTTCCATGCCCTTCAACCACAACAAGACGTCCACAGTCTTTCATTTGATCAAAGATACCTTGAGGAATAAAATCAACAGATCCCTCAATGAAAATCACGTCATAAGGTCCCTCAACGGCATATCCTTTCTCTAATGGACCATGAACGACAACCACATTATCACATTGATTCCGTTCTAAAGCTTCAAGAGCACGTTCAAAGAGAGATTTATCACTTTCCAGCGCAATCACAGACCCTGCAAGTTTTGCAAGCAACGCTGCACAATAACCACTATTTGCACCAATATCTAAAACAACATCTGATGATTTTACAGCGGCAAGCTGTAGTAATTTCGCTAGAGACGCAGGTTTCATCAAATAGCGTGCAGGAACCCCATCTTGCTCTGGACATAGAACAATATCAGTATCAAGATAACTTAACACTTTCATATCTTCCGATACAAAATCTTCACGAGATACCGTTAAAAAGGCTTCAAGAACTGATAAATCCGTTACATCGACTGTACGAATTTGATTGTCAACCATTTTGCGACGAAGCTCAGCAAAATCTGCAACCATAACGAATATTTTCTCCTAACCTACAAAAAACAAACAAAACAGCGACAATAAGGGATAAAGATCTCTTAAACTATGGGCGTTACAAAAAAGGATACTACAGTCAACAATTAGATTTTAACTGTATAATCTCTCATACAAAAGTGTCTTCACAAGAATAGAGGGAAATAATCTATTTTCCTATACCTCATCTCCCTTAAAAGCCGTTTCGTTTAAAATCGGCTGGAGGCCTCGCCCGGAATCGAACCGGGATACAAGGATTTGCAGTCCTCTGCGTAACCATTCCGCCACGAGGCCTCGTCAACAAACATAAAGGTTTCAATAAGGGAAGGCAACGCATCCGTCAAGGTGTAGAAATATTCTCTCGCCTTTTTTCCTCTTATTACACAATTTATCATATTTTTTTAAAAAAAGTAATTTTATCCTTTGCAAATCAGTATTGCTTTGCTATAGCCTTTTCAACGAGATGATTGGGCACCATTCCCCGGTAGCTCAGCGGTAGAGCAACCGGCTGTTAACCGGTTGGTCGCTGGTTCGAATCCGGCCCGGGGAGCCACTTTTCTTTTATTCCACGTAGTTTATTGTTTTTTCTAAAGTTTTTAGACATGAGGGATTCGTTAATAAAAGTAATGGAATAGGATTTTTGCAATAAAGTAGAAACGCAATATCCTACGGGATGTGTTTTTTGCAATGAACGCAAAAAGCGATTGATTCATTTTAAATACTTTTTTCAAACTACCGCGCCTTTATAAGAGGACACAGCAATTATTTGCACATTATAAATTACGATTTCTTTCATCAGAGATGAGTTATTAAGCTCCATCAGCAATGAATCGGTCTCATATATTTTTTTCCAAAGAAAGAATGATTTCTACTTAATAAAGGAGTTAAACTTAAAAACCTGCTCATGAAGCAATCATTTTGAAAAATGGAAGAAACAATAATCAAGGTCATATATTATCTCCATACACCCCACATAACCCCCTCCCCATCCTAAAAGCAAAAAACATAAAACAAGTCTGTAAACGCTCCGACGTCTTATCTAACAGGTTATTCCTCCTGCTAACCACTTCAACGCTTTACAAACAACCTTGCCTTGTTCACCACACTGTCATAAAACATTTAATACATAAAATCTTATAGGCTTTATATCCCCCAAATAATAGTTTTACAGTAAAAACCAAGATAACGAGCTAAATTGTTAAGAATCCTGAGAAAGCCTTCAGAAATCATGACATTCTCGCTATTGTATTATGCAGTCACATGCTTTTTTAAAGAGATATCTCTTAAATACCCCAACACTCTTTCACAATGACACCCCCGTAAATGGTATAAAATGAAATCGATTGATCAGCCCCATCTTTATTTATAATAAAAGCCATACCATCGTACTATTTTCCAACTCTCAATCTCAGCAATCCCCCATTGCCTTGGAAAGAGTTTATAAAAATTATTTTATTTATTTTTCAAATGATTATCTATATGAAAACTTCACACATAACGTGCAAGCGAATACTTTTGATTGATCCGCATAAATAACTTCAAAATGAAAAAAATACGATATAATGAATTATTCAATATATAAAACAATGAGTTATTATTAGACATCAATTTTTAAAATTAAAAGTTATCATTAAAGATAAAACACATCCTTTATAAAAATAGTTTTATATAAATAAAATCTACTTTTATTCCCATTTAAAAAAATAGGAATAAAGCAAATAAATAATTTCCTCTACAATAAAGATTTTTAATAAATCCAAAAAGTTAGAAGTTTTCATTTCTAAAAAATGAAAACCTCTAAAGGATCGTCTTACTTTGACAAGAGTATTTTATAGCTCTTTTCAATTGAGAATAAATCAACAAAAGTAAAAAATCTCCAGTACATGATCTTTTTTCAAGACTTTATCTAAGCAGCCCTCTTAACTGATTTTCGAAAACGAAGAGGCTTTGCACGCTTTACTACTGCTTTTGCTTTTTTATGCCTCTCATTTTGAGGTGAAGAATTCTTTCGTTGCAACTGTGCAGCATCATCTTTTCGACTTACAAACTGTTTTTGACGTTTAGATTTTTTAAAACGGCGTTCCTTATCATTTGCTTTTTCTCTACTTTCTCGCACAATTGGCTTTTCTGGAAACGCTGCAAATTGTTCTGGAACAGACTCAGCCACCAATTTCATACGAATCAAGCGCTCTATAGCACGCAAGCGGGACCTTTCTGTCTTCTCATCAAAAAGCGTAAGTGCTTCACCTGATGCACCATTGCGTCCTGTACGACCAATACGATGCACATAACTTTCAGCTTCATCTGGTAAGTCGTAATTAATAACGTGGCTTATCCCTGGTATATCAATACCGCGTGCAGCAATATCTGTTGCCACTAGGATCTGCACAGATCTTTCACGAAAAGCTTTTAAAGCAGACTGGCGAGCACCTTGTGATTTATTCCCATGAATTGTTGCGACTAAATATCCTACCTTTTCTAAACTACGTGTGACAGCATCTGCCCCATGTTTAGTTCGAGTAAAAACAATAACCGAATCAAAAGCTGGATTTGTCAAAAGTTTACTTAAAACATTCTTTTTTTCATTCGTAGGAACACAATATAATTTTTGGCAAATCTCTACAGCCGTAGTACCTTGAGGAACAACTTCAATTTTAACCGGATCATTGAGCAAACATTTTGCAAGCACAGCAATTTCCCTCGGCATTGTTGCAGAAAAGAGTGCTGTCTGACGCTCTTGATGCAAAAGCTTTGCAATTTGCTTAACATCATGAATAAAACCCATATCCAACATACGATCTGCTTCATCCAAAATCAAAAAACGAGATTGGGAAAGATCAACACACTTTTCACGAACAAGATCTCTCAAACGCCCTGGAGTCGCTATCAAAACATCCACACCTGCTTCCATACGTTTAATTTGTTTTAAACGTGATACGCCCCCAAAAATAAGACATGTTGAAAGATGTGCTCCTTTCGCCACAGTACGAATCGTTTCATCAATCTGCACAGCAAGTTCACGCGTTGGAGCTAAAATCAAAGCGCGTGCAGTTTTAGGGCAGCGTTTATCACCTAAAGCCAAAATCTGACTTAAAATAGGCAAACTAAATGCCAAGGTTTTTCCAGAACCTGTCTGAGCAACACCTAAAATATCGTGTCCTTTCAACATAACTGGAATAGCTTGTTCTTGTATAGGTTTAGGTTTACTCATCCCAGCAATGAGTAAATTTTTAATCAAAAGAGTAGGCAAACCTAACTTTGTAAAAACATTTTCTTCTTTTATAGGCAAAATAAAATCTTTCCTTAGCTGAAGAACTCAAAAGAAGTAACCATCTGAACTCTCCACTCAAGAATCCGCGCAAGAGAAATCCCTGACATTTTAAATGAAGCAACGCCTAAAAAGCGGCTTGCGCAACTCATGAACACCTTGAAATCAAGATAAAGGCGTATAAACTTCACTTTACAAAAAGCCAACAAACCAGCCTAAATGCCTTCATCTCTATTATCTTTGGATTATGATAAAAAAGCAAGAACTTTACGAAATACATTTATCATGAATAAAAACAATATTTAGATCGTTTACTTTTTGATGATTGTGTCCATCGGTAAATGTACCTTGATAAAATCAGGATAAATCTCGAGAAAAACTGGATTTTGTAAAGTTTTTTGACCGCCATAAATTAAATACCATTGTGTTTTATCAAAAATCGCCAAAGTTTTATATTGAATGATGCGATCTTTCATCTCAAGAACTGTTGGAATTAAAGCATACAAAGTACCGTTATCAGTTTGTAAATACTCTATATTTTCTTTATCTAAATAATAAGCACCAGAAGGCACCCCCTCAAATTTCTTATGCAACTGTTGAAGAAAATCACTACGTAAAGCACTCTCTGTTGTATTCAATCGATGTGCCATCTCTTTATAAAGCCGCTCAGGCATATAACGAGAAATAGGCATAAAATCCCCATTTTTTATAGCATTATTGACATCAACAACGACTCTTGAAAGTTCATCTTTTTGTACTATTGTTGGCTGAGATGCTAAACTCTGTTGATTAACAATCAAAAAGAAAAACAGACTCAGCACCGAATAAAAAATAGGTTTCATCATTATACTTCTTGTTTTAGTAAAATTTCAGTTTCTCAAATAACAAAATCAAATAACGTTTGATCATCAGTAATATCACGATAACGCCAACCTAACGCTTGAAATTTTTCCTCTAAAAGACAAAAATTACCGTATTTTTTTGTTTCAATCGCAACCAATACAGAACCAAAGTTTCTCGCTGACTTTTTAAGATATTCAAAACGTACGATATCATCATCTGGTGATAATGTGGAAAGAAAATGACGCAATGCACCAGGATGTTGCGGAAAACTAAAAATAAAATATTTTCTCAACCCTTGGAAACGTAAAGAACGCTCTTTAATTTCTGGCAAACGCTCAAAATCAAAATTACCTCCTGAAATAACGAGAAGAATTTTTTTCCCCTTTAACTCTTGAGGAGGAATACTGTTAAGCGCATCAATCGATAAAGCACCAGCCGGTTCCAGAACCACACCTTCAACATTAAGCATTTCAACCATCGTAGAACAAACGCGGTTTTCAGGAACCGTAATGACAGAATCAGGGGGAAATTGCTTTAGAATTGTATAGTTTAGAGCACCAATTTCAGCCACAGCAGCACCATCTACAAAAGTGTCAATGCTTTCAAGCTTGACGCGTTTTCCACTCTCCAAACAAGCAAGCAAACTTGCAGCTCTTTGCGGCTCAACAAAACGAAGCTTTGTTTTCCAACCATATTCATGTAAAAACTTGCTCACTCCACTTGCCAACCCCCCCCCCTACCGGCACAATCATCAAATCTGGCTCACTTTCTCCATTGAGTTTTTTCCATTGTAAAGCAGCTTCACAAAGCACTGTTGCCTGCCCTGTAATAATGCGAATATCATCGAAAGGTGGAGCCATTACACCACCGCTCTCTACGACAAAGGATTGCGCAGCTTCATAACATTGATCAAATGTTTCACCAACCAAACGAATATCAATGAATTCTTTACCAAAAATACGTGTTTTTTCAATTTTTTGTTGTGGCGTTGTCATAGGCATGAAAATCACGCCTTTACGTTTAAAATAACGACAAACAAAAGAAACCCCTTGCGCGTGATTCCCCGCTGAAGCACAAACAAATGCAGAATCTGGTGATATACAGCTAAGCATTTCTGAAACAAAATTGAAAGCACCACGAATCTTATAAGACCGCACCGGTGTTAAATCTTCACGCTTTAAATAAATTTCTGCATCATACTTTTGACTAAGAAAATCATTTCTTTGAAGTGGTGTTTCAGCAAACACGTGATGCAATCCCACCATAGCTTTTGTGACGTCTTGAATAAATTGACTCATAACACTAATCATTTCATACTTTATTTACATTATAAAAGCTTTTTCTATCGATAAAGGAAACTATTGTCAGTCAAAATTTCACTAAAAAATGAAAAATGTTTCTTTTGTCATTAATTCTTGATTCAATAAAAGATATAGCTTATGAGAGAACTCACATCGCGGACGTGATGAAAACGGTAAACATAGCAGACTTAAAATCTGCCGGTCGAAGACCTTGCGGGTTCAAGTCCCGCCGTCCGCACCACGATATGTGGATTTCCCCTTATTTTTCAGTAATTTATTAGAAATTAGAAAAAATTAAACCACCTTCTAAACCACCTTTTAAAACCCTATCATAACGCTATCAGATGGTATTGAGATAGTACTAAAATACGAATCATTGCTGCTTTTTTGAGGCATATTTTGGAACTAAATCACCATACCATGTTTTGCTTCGACTCCCCAATTCCCCTCCCCGCCATAAAAGACGAGGAGATAGAATCAATTTTCCAAACTAAGCAGCTTTCGTAACAGACCTTGCTAAAACCCGCTTAGCTTCTTTAATGAGAGCTTTATATTTTCTATTCTCTTCATCGACTCTAAAAGCATCAACAAGACGCACATGGATAGGACCTAAAAGATACAAAGCTTTTTCACCAGCACTCAATACCCTCCCAATGGCTTGGTAAATCAAAGCGTGTATCATTATCATAATCAACAGATTGGCTTTTTAACTTTTTCTCACACTCAATAAAGTAACGACGAGCTTGTCTGCCTTTCTCATTGCGTTCAACCATGGAAAGCTCTTTTGCCATGTCTAGAGTGAGGTGATATTCGATACTTGGACGACCACCTTTAGGTTTCGGTAAATTTTTACCGAAACTCATAACACCTTGATTTTCTTGATGGGCATTAGGTTTTACTAAATTTTTAGTAAAACTCACAAAGTCCTTATTTTCTAGGAAACCGTATTCTTTAATACGATTAATAATCCAATCGTTAAAACGAGATGTGACCTTCAAAAACGTATGCAACTCACGTGCATTTACTGTTTGAACTATTTCTTGATCAATTGTTTGTTCCGTAATTTTTATAAGAATGTTCATAATGAACTCCTATCGATTAGAGGTTTCTTATTGACATTCCAGAGGAATGCCGGGCGCTAAGAAACACGGTCGATAGTCCGTCGCTATGCTTTCCCCATAAGGGTATTGTATGGCATAGCTACACCCGACAAAACCTTTATATGCTACACGCATACAACGAGTCAAAGTCTTTAAGGCGCGGAGAAAAGATTGTTTCGGCAATCTATCCGCTATCGATTCAAGATGTTTCTTAGGCACCTGATTCGACAATAGACACATTGTTATAATCCTGTCAAGTCGCTCCTGTTATAAATGCAGCCCACTGTTCCAAGAGAGCATGGCGTTGTTCCAAAAAATCTGTTCGCATATAAGCTATTACTATCCCATACAGCATTTTGATTGTTGATGATCAATTGCAAAACGGAGTGTTGATATTGAGAAGTTTTATTATACCGTCGTTTTTACAAAACGAGCTGTTTAAGCGTCTCTCAACACTTCTTTGAGTCTTGATAGAACTATTAAGAGAATATACCGGAATCCTATCATCTTTACAATTTTCACACCATTTCCCATCTTTAATTTTATAGTGAAATCCTGATTGGATCATACAAGCATGAATCATCGACCATTCATGAATGCCTAATTTGCTATTGTCTATACCGCTACTATAAGGAGATAGCGCACCACACTCTAATAGTGCTTTTCCTACCTCAGTAGAGTTTACACCTGGCTTTTCCCATATAACAAAGGATGTTGAAGGAGGCTTTGAGTTACATCCAGCCATATTTAATAAAGCTATGCAGCTTAATAATTTTAAAGTTTGTTTCATTTTTCCCCTTTTTTAATAGATTTATTGACTATGAGAAGGCTTTAAAGCCTGTTGATGTTTCTTATCTCCATTTTTCAAATTTGTCACTGAACTTCCAGCAAATAGAACACCCTTTTTTCAAAAGGGTGAGATTTCAAATCCAACCCTTCCAAATTCTTGAAAGTCTTCAATATTTTGATGTACAAGCTTTATAACTGTAGCGTGGCTATTCCCCACACCCTCTGTAATTTTTAAAGAGATCTTAACGGCAATACCATCATTACCGATTGTCACTAAATTATTCATGATCAAGCTATTATCAATAATTTTCTGTCATTTTTGTTAACCTGTCTCTACGAGCAGTTCGTTACTTTGGACTTCTTCAAGACAATTCTACAGAATCTCTTTCAGTTTTTTTAGCTTCAATATAACGATCAATTTCAACAAGATCCCATTTTAGGTATCGTCCTTCTTGTATAAGCTTAGGAAAAGCTCCGATTTTTACAAGCTCTCTAATATATGTCATTGACATTCCGAGATAAATTGAGAGATCTTGTATATTGACAAGCCGTTGCAAACGCATCGACAGTAAAGCTTGTTCGAATAAGCTTACTTTTTCTATTGAGGCAGTTAATTTTTCTTCGTTCATTTAAAACTTTCCTTATTATCTAAGTGTTGAGAATAATTATAAATAGGCGGGGGTGCTGGGAGGAGAGAGCACCCCCATAACGTCAAGCGGCTTTTGTCAAAATCTTTTGCATCTCTTGTTCTATTTCTGCTAAAAAAGCTTCGACCGCTTGATTAATCTGTTCAATGTGTTCTTCATCACGGTGAATGCGTTTGATTTTCATGCGTAAGTATGTTGATTGCCTCGTAAAACGTGGGTCATAACTGATAAAATCACACCATTTTCGTCCCGTACAAGCCATTTGGAATTGTATTTGCGCGCTATATTCAGGCTTTATAGTGTCATCTATAAAGAAGCGTAAATGGTTTGGTGATTGTGGACATTTGACTTCAACTAAACCGTCATCACCAACAAACCCATCAGGACTAGCACCAGCCATTTTGATTGTGGGGTGTTGTATGAAACCACACTCTATGATCTCTGTATCATAAATAAATGCATATTCTTTCAAGGCATCTTCTTCATGTTCAATGCCCCATTGCATAGCCGGCGTTGGATAAGATTGGCTTACTTCACCAGTTAAACGTTCTGTTATAAGTTTGATTTTGTAGTCTTCATATTTGTTTGTCGGCATTCCCTTTGCTGTTTTACTCAGTAGGTTGTAAACGTTTGAAGCGGTGACTTTTCCCAAGCGGGCCTGAAACCATTGTGCTGTTCTTTGTTCCATTTCACACCGCCGTTTGTTGTTGAGTTGGTGCATATTCAATATCTTGTATAGGTGCATCTAATTGCTCTTGTTGTGCTTTATTCATTTGCTTTCGCTGCTTTTTTTTCAAAGCAAACAAAGCGGTTTGTGCTTGTTTAAAAGACATATCTTTTAGATTTTTTACTCCTATGAAAGAGAGAAGCCTACTTTCTTCAGATTGTGTTTTTTTAATTAATTCTTTGATTTCATTCATCTGTTCAGAAGAGATACCCGCAAGAAGTGTTATTCCATCTGTATCGTCTTCTTTTCTTGCAACATTAAGAAGCATGCCTAAGAGATATCTACGTGCGTAGCTTATAGTAGAACCAACCGCTTGTGTGTTATTTTTGCTTCCCGTAGCATCAATGGGAAATGTTCCTTGTGTTGATATTTCATTGCCCGATATATGCTTTAAAGTCATTTCTACAGTTATGTCATTTGAACTCTGGTCTTTGATACGAGAGAACAAGGCAAAGTGATGTTTTGCAAGAGGTTCTTTAATAGCATCAATATATTTATCAAGCGTTGTATAGAGGCTTTTAGTATGTGTATTAATGGCATTTTGTTCGATATTTTTATATTCCACTTGTATAGTAGAAAGATCACGGACAAAGTTTTGACACTCTTGTCGTTCTATCTCCTTTTCTCGCAATTCAAGAAGGCTCTTGAGACGATCCATATCGACATCATTTTCTAAAGCTCTTTCTAAAATAAGCTCCATAGCTGTAGGTTTGATTTCACAATCGTTCGTTTTTTCCACTAATTCCGTTTGTGTGGTACTTAGTTCACTCATCTTGATTTCCTCCTATTTGAGCGCAATTCCCCCGTGGCGTGAATCACGCATGTGTTAAAAGTTGGTTTGGTTGTTAGAGTTTGGATTTTATAGGCTGCATTATGTCTTCAGAAATTATGGTATCTACATAAGGCTCGTCTTTATACCCAGAGATAGTGATACAAAGTTCACCTAGATTGTGAGTATTTCTCACAACTAACTGTGCACACAAGGTAGGTTTAATTCCATATTTATACATGATTTATTTTTTCTCGTTTGTTGTGATACGGCTTTCTCCGCAGATCTCTGAATCTCCGTAAATTTTTGCGTCGCCATAAACTCTTGCATTGGGATAAACAATTGCATTTCCGTAAATCTGTGCGTTTTCAAAAATGCGACCACCACCATATACTCGGGCGTTATTATAAATTTTTGCATTGTCANTCAAAATCTCTTAAAGCACGAATGCGGTACAATGTATGGCAACTTACAATATCGGTGGTTTCATTAGTCAATTCGTATTTTTTCACCATGCTTTTTCTCCAGTGGACATGACGTTATCGCCATCAATATCCGCATCACGATAAATTTTTGCGTCGCCATAAATACGTGCATTACCGGAAACTGTTGCCATTCCATAAACTTCGGCAAAACCGTAAACATGTGCATTATGTTTAATTCGTGCACTACCATAAACTTCGGCATCATCATAAACCTTCGCATTTTCAGAGATATATGCATTTTGATAAATACAAGCATTGCCTCCAACCCAGCAATTATCATCATGGCTAAGATTCCATTCACTCTCGACAAAGCCTCCAAGGTCGCCTTCTTTGACATCATCAAAATCTTTTAAGGCGCGTATGCGATAAAGCGTTATTCCATCAATTTTGATTGTTTCATCAGTGAGTTTATATTTCTTTTTTATCATGATAACCTCCTCTTAATGCATGCTTTGTCTTTTAAGCTCTTGAGACAACACACCAATTCCTTTTGCTGTGATTTTTGCGCAAGGAATGACTTTTTCTATTCCACTTGCGGTTTGAAGTGTGATAGTTGGACAATCCATAAGTTTCTTTTGGATTTTGTCTTGATACGGTAGCAAATTTCCACCTACTGCTCGTCTGTAAACCCAACCTTTTTGCTGTAAGAAGAGAATGAATTGTTTTGGTTGCATCTCAAGTATTTTAGCGGTTTCTGTAAGACTAAACAGTCCGTCATGACGTTGTAAGCTTTCAAGAGCCATGGCTTTTGGTGTTAAATCTTCAATGATGGTGTCTTTTTGATCTATTTGACCTTGTAGGTAATTCAAAAAGCCAATCATAGCCTTTGGACTTGAATAGTCGATTTGTGGTGTTACTGCTTGCTTTTCCAATTCTTGCCAACGGTCTATAATCCTAGCACGTAATGTCATGCTGTAACCGGAAACTAAGATAAGGCATTCACGCTTAGGGAGGTTGTAACAGTTTTGGGGCTTACCCTGTTTATCTAAATAGGTGGATCCAAATTTGGATTGACCCCCTTCAGGATATAATTCTCCTAACATTTGTCGAATATCACGCATAATATGCGCATGTTGCTTACCGCATAACTCTGCAATTTCACGACTAGACATGGTGGGAACAGTTGTGTTTTGAAAATTGTTTTCAGATATTGTAATAAAGTTTCGCATCATCACCCCCTTAATTAAGAAAAACATAAGTTTTGGTATAATATTCTGCCATAGTTTCTATGACGTTCTGCTTGAGCAATTTTCCTTGCTGCGTGAATTTTGAAGTAATGATTATCAGTTTTATCTGTTTCTATTTCAGATTTTGGACAAATCTTCTGTCTGTTCCATTCTTGTTTTGTAAAAACAAAATCCACGCCTTCTTTTAGATCAAACTTTTCAACACAATCGTTAAACCAAGTGGAAAAATCTTGTTTCAAATGTAAGTGCCTATGCATTACATGGGCTTTGACCATTTGGACATAACCGATTTTGTTGTCTACCTCGTTTTCAGGCGTGAGATATCCTTCACTATGAATATGAGTATCATGTGTGGTCATAAGTTTACTCTAATCAATTATTGATGGGAAAAGGGGAGGCGCTTTTAAAAGCGCCCTTTAGAATTTTTAAAGCACATCACAAGGACGCAAACGGTGTTGTTGTTCATAAGTACCGTAAATCTCATCATTATATTTTTCGTCTGCGATCTCGTCTAAAAGTTCTTGGTAAGCATCACTTTCGAGTACAAAGTCATGAACTTTACTCTCCTCGTGGAGATGTTCGATATTTTCTTTTACATATGCTTCTGCAATTTCTTCAGAGATATCTTCACAATTATTCTCAGAAGGATTGATGCGAAAGATTTGGATTGCATCATCTGCCTCGTCAATAATTTTTAGAACTTGGCTTTCATCCAGTGGTCCCGATCGACCAATGTTTTGATCATCATCATAGACAACTAATAAAATTTCATCAGAATTTATAAGAATTGTATTTTCCATAATTTCTCCTCCCTAACGCCTCTTGGCGATTGTTTGTGCGTGGTTTGTATAATTACTTATATAACTATAATTATAAAACAGCAAGCAAAAAATTATAAAAAATTATATTTTTATAAAAAATATTATAATATCTTGCTGAATAAGAGGGGAGGATAATTAGCGATAAGTCCGAATCATCTTGCTGTAAGAACTTATTGGCAAAATAGCAAATATTTCTCCAACCCACACAATTTTAACATTCTTAATAGGTAAGGCATTCCAAGAAAGCAGATCTATTTCACCATTCATGCCCCTGCTAATCTGCTTTATATATCTTTTATTATCATGTGTTAAAATAACGGCTTCTTTGCCAAAAAAGGATTCTATTGTTTTAATTTGGCGCCGTCTTACGATAACCATATCTCCATCTTTATAGGCTGGAATCATAGAATCTCCTTTAACTTCAAAAGCAACCATATCATCAGGTAAAGCAAAAGGAATTTCTACTTGTTCAAGACCATCTTCAGGGATTTGTTCAAAACTTGGATCTATCTGTGTTCCTGCTCCAATATACCCCATAAGAGGAACAAAAGTTGTGAAGTGATTATCCCCTTTTAGTTCTTTATATAATTCTAAAATGGCATCTCTATTAGAGCCGCGTGGATCAGAATCTTTTAACCACTTAGACACTGAAGCTTGTGTTACGTTTAGCCGTTTGGCTACATCTTCTTGCGTTAAGTTAAACTCGGTCAAAATCTTTTTTAATGTGTTTATAATATTAGATTTATTACTCATACTTCTGCTTACCTTATTTTTTTATCGTTGATAAAGATAAATTTTATTGACTTTATATAACTATAATTATATGAATAAAATAAGACAAAGCTGTAATTGGAGCTTGTAAATGGATCAACGAGAAGATTTTAAGAATTTGACTAAGTCAATACGGGGCAAATTTAATTGGACACAATCAGAAATGGCGAAAATGCTTGGTGTAACTCAAGCAGCTGTTTGCAAGTGGGAAAAAAGAGGATCTATCTCCGTAATAAATTATCTAAAGCTGCAAAAGTTGAAGGATAGTTCTAGCTCTATGCCTGCTTTTATTGCTGCTTCTACAGATAATAACGAACATCAACAGCACCATTCACACTCTTAAAGAAGAAAGATCATGAGAAACGGAATATTGAAGAAGATCTACACCCAGTTTTGTAGATTAATAGGTTGTAATACGAAAATGAAGAATGGAAATAGATTGGTGGAAGAATGGAGAAAAGTACCATGTCGTGACTGTAGCGTAGAAGATCTTGTGAAACGACACGAAACTCACACAACAATTCTTAAAAAACGAGAAGAATGGCATAAGTCAAAATTTGATAGTTGGATGAGATGGCATGAAGCCACTCTTGCAGAGCGAGATAAGTCAATTGAACAACAGCAAGTAGTACTTGAAAACCTACCCACTTTAATTAAGCAAAAAAATAAGACCCTGTATGAACAAAGATTAAAGTTGGCTTCACAAATGGAGCTAATTGATAAATTAAATAATAAAATCATTTGCTTAATTAACAAAAAAGAAGAACCAAGATTGATCGATTTTATTTTTGCAGGAGAAGTTTTTTAATTCTGGTGTCATTAATCCCAAAAATGAGGGTCGTTAATTAAAAGCGGATCTTTGGGATTAACTTCATAATAAGTCTCTTTTAAACGTGGATATGAAGCCCAAAAATGAACAGTGAATGTTTCCTCTGGATTAACAATTGAAGTGTGTTCAAGTGTAAAATTTGCAATGTTGCGAGAATTAGGCTTACGGCAGGTAATCATGAAATCTAAAAAAGTACAGCGTTTAGCGGATATAATAAAAAAATTTAAAGCATACTCTGATGAAGCATTTGATTTTATATTTTCGGGACATAACGCAATGAGTTTGGGCGTTGTCCTTTTAATAACGAGATGTCCCTCCGAAGAGTCAAATTTCCATTGAGTAAAAGGGCAAGCGTTTTTAACAAACTTAAAGGGACTGTTTTTCGATATGCGTATATTCTTTATCATCATATCTTGTGTCGTAAGATTTTTAATGCACAGCTTTACCTTAACATGGGAGGTACCTTTATATTCTTGTGGGAGGAATATTGCCTTCAATTTTAAATATGGTCCCAAATCCCGTACTTTTTTATCTTCTAATAGAATAGCTGTCTGGATTTCTGATGCTATAGTTTGTCGTTGGAAGATTTTAAGTTGTTTTTTTAAGCTTCGTTGTTGCACAAAAAGTGTCACCATTCCAGTAACTATCGTAGCAATGATAGGAGCAATCGTAAGATTATCACTTATCCAGTGCAGCAAAAATACAGCACTATCATTTATCCGGTGCAATAAAAATACAACCTTATCAACTACCCATTCTTGCATCATAACTCCCCCCACTTTTTTAGAATCGCTGGGAGGATACTTTTTCATAAATATTTTTTCAAGACAAGCAGTCACAACACGCTCTGTCATAGCACGCATATAAATACGTAGAGCCTTAAGGGGGGATTATGATCACTAATGCACAAACCATTCTCTGTCTTGATCTAGGCACTAAGACTGGCTGGGCGCTTCGTGATGCAGATGGTTTTATCACAAGTGATACAGAACATTTTCAATCACGCCGTTTTGAAGGCGGTGGCATGCGTTACTTGCGCTTTAAGAAATGGCTTTCTGAACTAAAAAGGTCTGTTGATGAAATTGATGCAGTGTATTTTGAAGAGGTACGCCGGCATGTGGGTACAGACGCTTCTCATATTTATGGGGGCTTTCTAGCAACCTTAACAGCGTGGTGTGAACATCATCAGATACCATATGAAGGCATTCCCGTTGCTACCATTAAGAAAGCAATGACAGGCAAAGGAAATGCCTCAAAAGCAGAAATGATTAAGGCAATGCGTGCAAAAGGTCACGCGCCTTGTGACGACAACGAAGCAGATGCTTTGGCAATTTTATATTTAATGAAAGAAGGGGATATACATGTCCGGTAAAATACCATGGACGAGACTGTTTGCCGATAAATGGGCGGTGGTCGTCGATTATTTACCTCCTGTAGAAGGTAATATCTATATGAGATTGCGATTTCGCATGCTTCGTACTGGTGAACCTCTTTTTTGTAATATTAAAGTTTTATCTCATTACACTGGTTATTCAGTAAAGAAATTTGAGACAGCATTGAATGTTTTGCTAGAAGAGGGATACATCATTCGTTTAGAAGATGGTCGTTTATGGAATCTCGATGTTGAAGAAGAATTAAAAAATTGCAATGAGAATCTAAATAAACTTTCAGAAAAAGCTATAAAAGCTGCAAATACTAAGAAAAATAAGCATAAAGATAACTCATCAAAGAACCATGATGATGTCATGATGACGTCATCACGAGGTCATGATGACATCATGATGAAACACATTAACATAGACAATAACATATATAATAAAAAAACTAAAACTATCGTTTTAGAAAAAAAAGAAATTGGTTCTGAAAATTTAGAAACAACCGATTTGGTTGAAGAGCCAATTGAGGTTGATGCTGTTGAGAGCCAATCAGAGCAAAACGCGACATCATCAGAAAACCAACCTCTCATTCACGAGCAAGAAAACGTTCCGGAAAAAGCCAAGCGGTCAAAAGCTAATCGGGGCTGTCGATTGCCTGAAGACTTTGAACCCGATTACGATTTTGCAATCGAAGAGGGCTTGCCTTCAGAGCGTGTCAAAGTCGAAATCGCAAAGTTTCGAGATTACTGGCGTTCAAAAGCTGGAGCAAATGCAACAAAAATCGATTGGCAAGCAACGTGGCGTAACTGGGTGCGCAAGGCGGTTGATGATTTAGAAAAAACAAAAAACACGAACAAAAATGGTGGAAGCAATGGAAACTTTTCAAAAGATCAAAGAACTTGTGGTGGTACCGGAGAAACAATCCGTAATCTTATCCGTAAAGCAGGATTTAGTGAATCCGCTTCAAAACATTACAGATCAGATGATACGATGTATAACAAGGGATTGTCCATGGACCTTGATCAGTGGCATGAAATTGACACCAGCACTGGAGGAACAAGCTTTCGGAGTGTATCAGACAGTCCAAAACTTGCTTTCCTTGAAAGCGTCTGTTGAAGATATTGCTGAGGCTCTTGATGTGCTTGAAGGCGGTTTGACAATGCAAAAAGTTTCGAATCCAAAGGCACGTGCAAAGGCTTATATCGCGGCTCTTAACGGCATCTCACTCTGGTCTTTGTTGCAAGCTGTTAAAAATCTTATCCGTGGAGAAGCCAAAGGTCTATCAACAACCTTTGTTCCCTCTTGTGCTGATCTTGCGCAGTATTGTCGTGATTTAGAAAGCAGGCTTTATGGCACTGCTGAGAAAGTTTTTATCGCTGTTGAAAATACGCGCAACAAGGCATTAGGAGGTAAACCCATCTCATGCATGCGAATAGGCAAGCCTAGTGAAGAGCAACATAACAGTAGCAATTCAAAAGCGGCTTAAAACAGCAAACTAGTGAAAAGTGCTGATGGTTTTGTGATTAGATATGCGTTTAAATCATCAAAAATGTACCGTACAAAGCGATTTAAAGATTTTATGAAAACACACCAGCAATACAAAACGCTCTGTACGGTCAAATTTGAGGCAAATTAACCTGTTGGTAAAAATAGGAATTAAAACATGGAAATATTAAAACGAAGATTCTTTAAAAAACGTAAACAGCCTATGCAAAAAAAGTTTATCGCAACGGCTGTTGGGTATGTTCCTTGGGGAGATGGAGCAGAGGAGTATTTTTACAACCTCTACGAATATGAAGACGGTACAAGAGAGTGTGAAAAGTTTGATGGCGGTCAGTATTATACCACACCAGAAAATGCGGATTTTAGTACCAAAGCGCAAGTGAAAGCGTGGGTTTACGGTGGGAATATTCCGAAAAGCGTTCTCAATTACGAGCCTCTTATAGACGAGATCAACAGAGAGATCAAAAAATTTTCAGAAGCTTCTGAAAAAACAATGATTAGATGCTAACTCATATCAGGAACAACTTGACAAATTTTTAAAAGCCATTAGGTTACGAAGCAGGCTTAAAACACCTGTAACCAATCGGTTCAATAGTATCCCGAAAGATCTGTTGCCCATCATAAGAAATTTTGTCCAGGGTCTTCACATGTATGTCCAAGGGTAACCTAAAGATGTGAAGGACTGAATTGGTTCGGTTGTTTTAGCCCTGGATACTTAAACTTTTAAAACAAAGGAACCAATATTATGAACACTCTTATTAAAATATCAGAAAAAATTATTGAACAAGAAATTGTGCAAACGGTCAATGCTCGTGAGTTACACGCATTCATGGAAATAGGAAAACGTTTCGCTACTTGGATTACGGATCGTATTAATCAATATACATTTGAAGAAGGTAAAGACTTCATAAAAACACAAGATTTGCGGTTCCCAAAATTGGGAAGCGCAAAATCTAGAGCTGTTACAGTAATAGAATACCATCTCACTTTAGATATGGCAAAAGAGCTTTCCATGGTTGAACGCAACGAGAAAGGCAGACAAGCTCGTCGTTACTTTATCGAGTGTGAAAAAAAGTTAAAAAGCCAATCTGTTGATAATGACCGTGATACACGCTTTGATTTTCCAAAAGATTGGGATAAAATGTCTCCAACTAAAAAGGCTGTTTACATTTATGGCCCTCTCCACATGCATCTTGTTAAAGCCTTTACATTGGTAGAAGAAAGCAAACAGTATAAAACACTCATTGAAGAAGCAAAACAGGTTTTAGAAAAATCTGTTGTAAAAGCTGCTTAGATTTAAAAACATGATTTTATCTTCTCGTCTTCAAAGGCGAGGAGATAGTTAAGCCGCGTTTTTTATTGTAATAACGACTTGCTTGCCGAGAACACTCAGTGCTTGCTCTAAAGTTTGAAGCTTAGTTGGATAATTGGGGTCAAGAATGCGTCTTGCTTCTGTTTCTTTTTTACCCAAACGATGTGCCAATTCTGTTTTTGTAATATTCGCTTCATTAAAGGCTTCTACCACTGCGAGCTTAAGAGCATTCCACGCATCTACCGTAACTTCTACAAGATCTTTGTACTGCCGTGGTGTAGGCAAAGGCAGACCGCGCATAGAATAGCTCCGTAATGCCAACCCTAAAGCTTCAACAGCATTCTCTAATGCCTCTACTCTATTTTCTCCAGCTGTTATTGCTTCAGGTACATCTGGAAAAGTCACAATAAAACCACCATCCGGATCAGTTTCAAATTTTGCTTGATACGTATATTCCATGTTTAGGTCTCCTCACTATGATCAAAATGTTTTTGAAACGAAAAATTAAAAACGTATGAAATACGAGTTTCATATTCCCAATTGTTTTTTTATTATCTTCACGTAAAGTGGCGTTAATTCACCCGATTTTATAGCAGTTGTTTTGTCTCCAAAAGTTACCAAATAATGTGACCCTTTGCCTGCATCTGGAGCTTCACTGTAATGAAGACCTTTTTTTCTGGCTTCTTTGCGTAACTCTCTAAGCAGCGCTTCTCGTTTCATTTAGCCTCCCCTTAATTTGATAAAACCAATATCGCACAAAAAGGTTCGATTGTCAATAATAAATCAAGCAAAAAAGCCTTGCCTTTTTATAACACAGCTATTGAGTGAGTTTATCAAATAAGATTATAAAGTAATGCTTTAAAAAATGTGATTAATTAACTGAAATAATTGAAAAAATAAGAAAATAATGCTAAGATTTTCTATGTATTAAAATACAAATTTAAGGTAAGAAAAAACATGCTAAATAAAGTAATGTTAATCGGGCGTCTAGGTGCTAACCCCGAAAGCAAAACAATGACTTCTGGAACAGAAATAGTCAATTTTCGTATGGCAACTTCTGAAACCTATACAGATAAAAAGACCAATCAAAAAATAGAGAAGACAGAATGGCATTCCGTGGTGATTTTTAATCCACATTTAGCAAAAATAGCACTTCAGTATCTCAACAAAGGTTCAAAAGTTTACGTAGAAGGCAAATTACAAACCCGCAAATGGCAAGATAAAAATGGTCATGACCGTTACACAACAGAAATTATTTTGCCTCAATATAAAGGCGAGTTGTATTTGCTTGATGCAAAGAAAGAGCAATCTGTACACCCCTCACCCATTACTTCTCAAAATTATGCTATTGCCTCAGGTGCTGATAATTATGGTGCATCTCTTAATGATGGCGTCCCATTCTGATTGAAAAAATATGGCTAAAAGAAAAAAACATGCAAAACGTGGACGTCCTCGTATTAATGGATGTATCAGAGAACCCAATGGTCGTATTTCACGGACAAAAATGCCTCATAATCCCATTGACAAATTGGCAATAGAAATACGTGCCAAACGCTTTGGCTTAACCATAGAAGAAGCAAAAAATCCGCTTTCCGCTACTTATATCGGACGGCTTTATCTGCAAGGTGTAATTAATCAAGATCAGTATGATGCTGCACAAAAATATCTTGAAGTGAGAAATAATTATCTCTGTGCAAAAGCCTTACCAAATGCAATTTATGATGACTTTACTCCATCTTTAAATGAAGAGGCAAAAAAACAATGGATTGAAAAAACTACTCATTACTATGAAGCAATGAAAGAGGTGCTAAAAGAAGCACAATGCCTTTATAGACAGCACAACCTTTATGCCGCGCTACAGTATCTTGTTAGTGAAGATCAATCACTGCCACATCTTGTCGGTTCGCTGTATGTTGCTCTGAATGCACTTCATAAACATTTTATACAAAACCGCTAAATTTTAAGCAGCATTTTGAACATTGATAGTGATCTCTTTTCCAAGAGCAATGAGAGTGGATTCTAAAGCATCTAATTTTGTTGCGTGGTTTAAATCCAATAATCGGTCAATTTGTATTGGGTGAAGTTTTAAAAGACGCACGAGATCAGCTTTGCGTAAATTCTTTTCAACCATAGCGTTGTGTATTGCAATTTTTAAAATAACTAATGAAGATACTTCAACAAAAGGATAGGCAGCATCACGAGCTCCAAAAGGGACCACTTCTCGATCTTGGAAACGCCCCATAATAACTGTTAAAAGGGCATTTTTAGCGTGTTCCAAAGCCTCTTTTTCGTCGTTACCATAGGTAATAAATTCTTGAAAGTCTTTGGAAACGACAAGAAGAGTATCATTGTCATCTTTGATAAATTTAAGTGCATATTTCATTTACATCTCCATATTCAGACTTACCTTAGGTCAAGATCTTTAAGAATCTTTTGAACTAATCCCGTTCCTAATTCTTTCCGCGTACCATGCATAGGTAAAACGGATTTTTTAGAACCACGTTTTACAAGCAAATGGCCACCTTTCCCTGAGGTAAAACTGCAACCATGTTTCGTAAGATATCTTTTTAATTCTTGACTGTTCATAAATATAATATAACATCTAAAATGTTTAAATACAACATAAATGTTGTTATTTGTATAAAATTAAAGATTGGCTTTTAAAATACTAAGTTTTGATCAAAAAAATTAAAAATACACAATATCGTGATTTTTCTATTGACAATACGTGAAAAATCGTATTTAGTGGCAGTACGGCACTGGTTGTATTGCGTCTAAAATTCAAAAATATCCCCTAAAATTTGATAAAATATTAAGCTTTCAAGAGGGCTTAAAGTACTGTTTTTATTGATAAAACAGACTAATCTATTTTGCACATATCAAACGCCATTCAGTAACCAATGATGTCATTAATTCATTGCCTCAAAAGGAGCGAAGATGAAAGCAATCATCACCAAGCCAATGTGTGTTGTTGGCGATAATAAAAGCACTGTTCGTTTTGAAACTTCAACTCCCAATAATCCATTTGTTGAGATTTCCAATCAAGTCTACGCACGTCTCAAGCGTGCAAATGCCGCTAAACCTTTTGTTGATGTTAAAACAAAAATAAAGCCTGACAAGGAAGTTGAACAAATTAAACAGATAGAACAAGAAGCCGTACAAACATCGTCTGAACCAGTGACAGAGGAAATTCCACTCGAACAGCCAAAAGCATCTAAAGCTTCCAAGTCACCTACCCCCAAAAAGGCTTAGAAGTTGAAATTAATCATCCACCAAAAATGGTATCTTCAACAGGTGAAGGATACCTTCACCAGTCTTCAAGCACCACGCCTTAATTGGGCTCTGCGTAATGCTCTAAACACTGCAGCAAAACAAGTTGAACGCTTTACTGAAAAGCAAGTTGCAGACATCTCATCAGCCCAAATAAAGCGTATAAGAAGAGGTGTTTATATTAAAGAAAAGGCGACAGCAAGGTTTCTTGAGACAGATATCATTGGTTCTGGAACACCAATACCTCTTAAATTTTTTAAAGTAAACGAAACAAAACGCGGCGTAACTTACACACTGTTTGGAAAGAAAGAAATCTTACCCCATGGTTTTATCAAGGGAGGCAGTTTTCCAAAGCGTGTTGAATTAAAAAAGCTGAATGGTAATGTATTTCAAAGAGCGGATGGAGATAAATTTCCCATTGCAAAACAAGAGGGACCTTCAATTGCTGGGGTGATGTCCAAACCAGAGATTGCAAGTGCTATTGCACAATATGCCAATGAAAGACTAATCAAAAACATACAGAGACAACTTAAACGTCAAGAATACGCCGCCAATAAGAAAGCTAAATAATGTTCTTAAGCTATGTCACCACACTACTCACAGCAATCTTATTACTTGACAAGATTCACGAAAAACATATATCGTTAAATCAGGTGCCTAGAAAACACCTTGATAGATAGCGGATAGATTGCCGGAACAATCTCTTCTCTGCACATTAAGGCTTTGACTCATTCTATGCTCGTCGCATATAATGATCTCGTCGGGTGTAGTTATGCTATACAATACCCTTTTGGGAAAAGCATAACGACGGACTATCTACCGTGTTTTCTAGCACCCGATACCCCTTGGGGTATGAATAGAAGGCATCTAAGTAGATAGGAGTTCGTTATGAACAATTTAGTAAATACCCAAACCACTTTAACAATGTCTAGCCGTGAAATTGCGGAATTATGCGATAAAAGGCATGACAATATTGTAAGAGATATTCGACAAATATGTACTGACCTCAAAATTGAGGTGAGTAAATTTCAAGGAAATTATAAGGATTCTACAGGACGTAAATTAGTCTGCTACAACCTACCTAAGCGTGAATGCCTTATCTTAATTTCAGGATACAGTACAGTGTTGCGTGCTAAGATCATTGACCGCTGGATAGAACTCGAGAGTCAAGAACAGACCGATTACGATAATGATACACGCTTTGATTTGCCAAGTTATTGGGAGGGTATGAACGCTGGTGAAAAAGTTTTATATCTTTTAGGTCCAATTCATGTGCGTCTTCTTGATGCCTTCAGAGTAGATGAAGAAAACAGAAAATATAAAGCTCTCATTAAAGAAGCAAAACAGGTTCTAGCAAGATCTGTCGTAAAAGTCGCTTAGTTTAAAATATGATTTCATCTTCCCTGCTTGCAAAGTGGGGAGGATATTAATTCAAAGAAGATTATCGATAATGCTTCGCTTTTTCCAGAAAAAATACAATAAAATCAATTCAAAAGGTACTTCCCAGCGGGTTGGCTTCATTGCGGGGCAGGCGAGCGCAAACTATCGCTAGCGACAGAATTTTCAAATTGACTGTACATTGTACACTTAACTTATTGATAAATAACAATTTCAGTATGTTACTGTACAATATGGGATTATTTTTTAGAAAAAGTTTTTTATCACTTGACAAGACAGTATCATTATATCTATTGTCGAATCGGGTGCCTAGAAAACACCTTAAAATACCAAGCGGATTGGTTGCCGAAATAATCAGTCTTCTGAACATTAAAGATTTTGACTCATTATATGCTGTAGCATATAACGGTCTTGTCGGGTGTAGTTACACTATACAATACCCTCACGGGAAAGGTGTGACGACGGACTTGGTACCGTGTTTTCTAGCACCCGGCACTCTTTTAGAGTGTCGATAGAAAACCTCTATTACCAAGGAGTTCACAGTGAACACACTTATAGAAATTAAAGAAAGCACTGCTAATAGTGCTGTTACTCAGACTATGTCTAGTCGTGAAATTGCTGAGTTGTGTGGTAAACAACACGCTCATATCATGCGTGATATTCGGCAAATGTTAGGAGAACTATACCCTGAAGGGGGCCAATCCAAATTTGGATCCACCTATTTAGATAAACAAGGTAAGCCTCAAAACTGTTATAACCTACCCAAACGTGAATGTTTAATTCTTGTTTCGGGTTACAGCACTGCCTTACGAGCAAAAATCATAGACCGCTGGCAAGAATTAGAACAACAAGTAGCCACACCACAAGTTGACTATTCGAAACCTGAAGCATTACTTGGTGTCTTAAATCACTTACAAAGTCAAATAGAACAGAAAGACCATGTTATTGCCGAATTAGCATCAAAAGCAGAAGCGCTTGAAGGCTTAAAGCGTTTTGAGGGGGCTATGTGTGGCATCTTATTTTTTTTTATTCACGAGTGGTTGTTCAAGGAGCTTTTTGAGATCTTCTGAATTCATTGCCAGTAGGTGATTTAATGTAACGGTAGTGCGGATAGAATCTTCTAAACGAGCAAGAATTTCACCCGTAAGGCTACGATGATTTGCTTCCGCAAGCTCTTCCAATTGATTTTTCAGTTCAATTGGAATGAGAAATTTAAATTGCACACGATCTTTTTTTGTCATGCACCTAAAATATACCTAAAATACACTTGACACAAGGTACCTTTATGGTACTGAATATGTGCATATGGAGGTAAAATGAAAACGATCCAATATAAAATAAATATGCCACATACATTAAAGGAGTGGTTGTTTAATCGGGCGACTGAGAATGATCGCTCTCTTTCATCTGAAATAATTAACATTCTCAAAAAAGAAAAAGCGCTAGAGCATAAGTCCGCAAAAACTCTCTCTAACGCTTTACATCTAACTAACCTGAAAGAGGTCAATTACAATGAATAATAGCACATACTCACCTACCAATAAAGACAAATTAATCAAATTACGAGAAGTCGAAAACGAGCCTCGTGTTCGCGATGTGGACTTAGCAGAAAAATTAGGGTTTGTTCGTACACGTGACGTTAGAAAATTAATTACAAGAAATATGCAAGAAATAGAACGGTTTGGGAGGCGCGCCACTGTGGCGCACGTAATAAAGGGCAATAACGTAACAGAATATTGGCTTAACGAAGAGCAAGCGTTATTGATTGCGACATTATCGAATACAGAAAAATCTTCTCAAGTCCGTTATATGCTTATTAAGTTATTTGTTGCATGGCGTAGGGGCGAGATAAAGCAATCCTATGTTCAATCGATCGACTACTCCAGTCCAGCAGTAATGCTTGGTGTCTTAACGCATTTAAAAGATGAAAACGAGCGGAAAGACAATATCATTGCTAAATTAGAACCAAAGGCAAAAGCACTTGATGGTTTAAAGCGTTCTGATGGGCTGTTCGGTTTGATAGAAGCCGCAAAGATGCTTGAAGTGCGACCTAAGGATTTAACCAATTACTTGCGTAAAAATGATTGGGTCTATCGACGTGCTCCAGGAGCACCTCTGTTGCCTTATCAGGACAAGATCAAGAAAGGATTCATGGATTGCCCTGCTATTACTATCCAAAGACCTGATGGTACAGAAAAGGTACTCCCTTCAACGAAAATTACCTCCAGAGGATTAGCATGTTTAAGAGAACAAATTCATGGAGGTGTGCAATGAAAATAGATACCAACTTCTTATGCGATTTGTGGATGGCATTATCTCAATTTTCTAATGATGAAAATGTGAGCGACAAAGATTGTAGTGCTCTGGTTCAAACTATGAATGCAATAGAAAAGGTTCTAGTTTTAAAACTTCAAAATGACGTGCCTAATATTACAAAGATCTTGGCAATTCTTACAGATTTTGGAGCTTCAGAATTACCGCATAGCATGGATTCCTTGTTGCGCGCTTATGAACCAAATTTCGAGAGCCCCATTAAAAAAGTTGCTTAAATTCAAAAAACAGAAATCCCCTCTCCGTTCTCAAAATGGGGAGGTGATCTAAAGATCAAGTTGTGAATGAGAGCCTAGACGCACTAAAATCAATCGGTCTTGATCAATCAAGCGATAAATCAACACTAGATCAGGTCGAATATGACAATCTCGGTAATTATTCCAATTTCCAGTCAATGCATGATCACGGTACCGTATCTCTAGAGGTTGATCATTTGCTAATGCTGTGATGACTTTGCGTAAATCAGTATCTAAAAGATGCCGATGTTGCCCTTTCATTTCACGCTTAAAATCACGTTTGAAAATGGTGGTACGTTCAATCGTCCGCATAAAGATCATCAAATAATTCGTCTACGGAATGAAACTTTTTTAAATTGCCTTCATCAAGTTCGGCAAAAGCCGCTATGGTTTCTGCATTGGGTTGAAACAAAAAAGAAGGAATAGCTTTATCTTGCGCAATACGTGTCATCAACACTCTCACGACATCACTTACTGACAAACCAGAGGCTTGAATAACTTGACTAGCGACATTTTGAATTTCTTCCGGTACACGTGCCTGAACCATGCGACTGGTAGCCATAATGACTTCTCCTCTCTCAACTGTATTTCAATGTAATACAATTGAAGTTTAATTTCAACTGTAAAGCATTGTTTTAGAGTGGGGAGGTGGTTATCTTAACAACCGCTTGCTTTTTTTAAGACTTCACCCACATTTACGGCGCTCTTCTGTTACAGACTTTAAAAAGGAGGCTGGTAAAACGCCTTTAGCTGGCTTTAAGCGTGCAAGCTCTTCATCTGTCAATGGTGGAGAATCCACAGCTTCTAAATCTTCTTTTGTGTAGCCACATCTTATCGCAAAGTTTTTTTTAAAAGCCAACAATTCTTGTGTGACTTGAAGTGTATCCGTTCGCATATCGGAATATATACCCGATTATACCTGATTGTCAATTATTCGTAATTGGGAAGGAAATCCAAGCAAGGAGCAACTATGACCAAGAAAGTTCGTGAGGGGATATCGGTTCGTGCGTTTGCCAAAAAGATGCGTGTTTCACCT
>NZ_JBHIPT010000011.1:0-22455 GCF_042196205.1 Bartonella sp. AP21QHHD
CACACCCATACCGGCATGGAGCAAATCTTCCCAAAAGCAAAGTGCCTTCAAACGCTCTTCACAGCGCCTTTTATGCGCCTTGGAAAGCCCCTCATAACGCACCCAAATACTTGTCTTTTGCTCCCCTTGCGTTTGTTTCACATCAACAGCCCCACCAAACCGCACCAACAATGCCGCCCGTGCCCCCTCCGGCAATAAGGAAATGTGAACTTCTACAATAGGTCGAGAAACCCCTTTAACTTTACGTGTCAATCCACTTTGATGACGCCATGTGGTCGCCAAAATCTTACGCAATCCACCTTTACTTTTCGGCAACCCTGGCAAAGCTGCCTCAGCCAATTCGGCAATAGTAAACCATTCCTTCATGGCTGCCCCCTTTTAATGCGAACCGGCGTTGCGCGCATGGCTTTCAATTGCGCTGCAATCTCCCGCTGTTCCTGCTAAAGCCGCGCAATTTCTGCTAACCGCGCCTCATCCCCTTGCAACAGCAACAATCCATCTTCACTCACCACCTCATCCCAAAGCCAAAATGCCTCTGTCGCCCGCACAAATGCCTTAAAACGCGGCAGGGAAATATCCACCTGCTTACTTTCCGCAACATAAGCATCCAAACTCGCCTTACTTAAACACCCAATCCCTAAATAATGCGCCATACGCTCCGCAATCACACTGCGCTCATGCCGGCATTCTCTCAAAGCCCGCGCCATCGCACGCTTAATGCGTGAGCGAAACCGCCCTAAATCAATCTGCGCAACGGGTTCACGACAAGGAAAAACCGGCTTTTGGAAAAAATCAAGCTGCCCGCAACCATGCCTCTTCATGACAGCACCTCCCCCCGTTCTCTTGCAAGATAAGCGCAAAACCGCGCCCGTGTCTGTGCATCCGCTCTCTGCCACACACCCAATAACTGAGCAAAAACCCGCTCTTGTTCATTAATTTGCGGTGGCGTATTAACCCCATTGACCAAATCAACAGCCCGCCGTAAATCTCCATCAACCTGTTGCAAAGCAATCGCCACCCGCCGTTGCGCAACCGGCTCCATCTTGGCAAGCTTCAACAATTGCGCTTGATTATCCGCCAATGCCGTCCCCCGCAAAACAGAGCGTAATTCTGGCTGTAAATACTTGGAAATACGATTAAGTCGTCTCACTGACTCTTCAGATAAACCAATGCGATCTGCCACATGTTTAGCAAAGCAGAAAGCGATCTCTTTGCCACTATCTTCATCGGTATGAGAAATTCGGTCAACTTGACCGAATTTTTTTTCATCATGCAATTGTGCAATGTTTGCACTATTGCTCGGTTGAGCAATAGGGTCAACTTGACCCAATTGCTCTAAATGCCCATCACCGTCGATCAAAGGTGCAAGTTGCACCTTTGATTTTTTATTCCGACCAATCTTAATCTCCCCATACTTCTTTTCCCACAATTCGCGGTAAGTCTGGACAAAAAGCGCACGATCAATCACTGACAATTCATTGCGAAAAAGGTTTTCAGCCACTTCTAAAAGCGCGGCATTGTCCTTATCAGCCTGCACCACAACCGCATCAATGTCACTATAGCCCAAAAGCTCAGCAGCACGAAGCCGATGCGCACCAGCAATCAGCGTGTAATTGCCTTCCTTAGCATTGGGGGTATGGCGCACCGTAATCGGATTCATCAATCCCTCCCGCGCCATCGATTGCGCAAGCGCCTTGGCATGCTCATCATCCACAGGGCGTATACGCTCCGGCACCACAATCACATCAAGAGCAAGCTTTTGAAACTGTGCCATCACGCCGCCGCCTTTCTGATCTCTTTAAAGAATAAATCCATCGCACGCCCCGCCCATCTTCGATAAGCTTTCGCAAAAACGGGTTCTTCCAAACGCCGGTTAATGGTACGCAAAGAACGAGCAACAGCAGTGCGTTCACGCTCTTGCATGGCAACAAGACGCCGCCGCGGCACCTCAAACTGATAATGCAAAATATGAATAACAATCTGTCGTGCTAACGCCGCATCAAATAAGCAGTGCGGAGGGTCAATAATATACCGGATTGGCAAATGTTTAAATCCACTACTCACCGCCTTAAAAGAACAGGCAAGCATAGCTTCCAAACGTTCAGCTTCTGAATAAGGATTAACGATATCGCTTCTGGCTTCTGGGGTCCATAAATTACAAGCAGCAACCATAACCACCCCCTATAAAAACAATATGACCACCATCTAATCGCCAGAACCAACCCATGCAAACGGCTGTTCTATGATGCAACTCTATGCAATTTATCTTGCCTATTTCGTACTGATCTTTAGACATTGATAAACCTTTTTATCTTATGGTATTTAAATTCATGGCAAATGCGCAAAAACGCAAAGCCGTGTAACGAAATTCAAGCAGCATTCCCACGCAAAGCAGAATGCGCACGCGAATCTGTATTGGCATGTTTTGCTGCTTTAAAAATGCGACGGCGACTTTTGGGGTAGCGGTCACTAAACACTTGCTCGACGGGCAAACCGATAAAATCGGCAATAGCACGTTCAGCTTTCTCGTTAGACCGTGTCCAAATGTGTTGAACACTGGATGACGAGAGTTGATATGCTTTCGCGAGCTCCGCCAAGGTCATATTACGGCGGCGTAGCTCAGCTAAAATACTATGGCGATCCCAAACTTGTGTGATAGTCATAAACTTCGCTCCTGCTTCAAACGGATGCTCCCACATCCGTTTTTTGTGGGGTTAATTGTAAAATATCTGCCCTCTATATCGGGCGGTAATTAGAGGTATAATGCAAAAAATGCATTAAGTCAACGCAATATTTGCATTATTATGTAATTTGTGGCAAAAAAAGAAATTGAACCCAAAACAGAACAGGCAAAGCGGTTACGTTTGATACGAGAAAGCTTAGAGCTTAATCGAGATCAGATAGCTACCCGTTTAGGTATTAAAAAAGCAATTTATGACCATGCTGAAAGAGGGACCACTTTTCCCAATGTGGAATTTTTGACTGCTTTATCACAGCAATTAAATGTCAACTTAACTTGGCTAATTACAGGTGAAGGCGAAATGTTTATGGAAGTAACGAAAGTTATAGATTTAGCGCCTACTATCCCTGATGGACTCATGAAAAAGCTTGGTCGCATAGCTTATACAACCTATCGCGATGCTAAAATAAAACTCCCCCCTGAAGATATAGCGGAACTCGCGGCGGAACTTTATAAAAAACAGCAAGAGCTTGTTCAAGACATCAACGACACGGAAGAAGACGAGCTTATTTTACCTCTTCTAAAATTGCATTTAAAGCGTCAAATAGAAGCTGAAAGAGTACATCTAGAAACTACACAAAATACGGCTTAATGCCTCTCTAAGATGAATGGGGAATCTCTTTTTAAAATCCTGTAATTTAAGCTAACCTAAATATGAATAAGGAGCATTTTTGGCACGCCCTAAAAAAGAACCTAAAACACCATTGGCAAAACGCCTACGTGAAATAAGACGAATCTACGGAAATGAAGAACGTAGTATCTTTGCGCAACGGCTTAATTTACAACGTGGCACCCTTGCCAATTATGAAATTGGAGCACACGAACCAACATGCTCAACAATTAACGCCTATTATACGGCCTATAACATTAATCCTCATTGGCTCGTTACGGGTGAAGGCGAAATGTTTACAGACATGGCAAAAGCGAAAGCAGCAGGTTTTAAAGCACCCACTATTCCCACTGGACTCATGAAAAAGCTTGGTCGCATAGCTTATACAACCCATCGCGATGCAAATATAAAGATCCCCCCTGAAGATATAGCGGAACTCGCGGCAGAACTTTATGGAAAACTGCAAGAGCTTGTTCAAGATATCAACGACACGGAAGAAGTCGAGCTTATTTTACCTCTTCTAAAATTGCATTTAAAGCGTCAAATAGAGGCTGAAAATGCACATCCAGAAACTACATAAGATACAGCTTAATGCCTCTCTAAAATGAAAAATGAAAGTGGAAATCTTTTTACATTAAAAAATTTATATAAATTATTGATAAAAAATACTTTTTACTCAATTTTTAGAGATTTCCACTTATATATGGAAATCTTTTTTGCTTTTTTGGTTATTTTGGGCTGATTTTGGAGTGAGCTTCACAATTTACCGAATTTTTTTCACAGGGTCTTCAAAGGCGGTTTTCTGGGCTTTCACAGACTTTTTAAAATTTTTCACAGGGTTTTCAAAGACCTTTCAAAGCCTTCTCTCATTTTTACCATGAAAACGCACTTTTTTCTGATTTTCGCTCTTTTTAGCTCTTTTTTACAATTTTAGGTGTCAAAATCTATTTTGACAAAACGCGCATTTAATGCTAAATTTTATACATAAAAACAATAAATTATCACGTATTCCTACCTAATCCCACCTTTTCCCACTTAGTATAAAACCTAGTGTCAAACTACAACCTCTCAAAGGTCTTTATCGTTTTTGCGAATAAATTCTCATTTTTACAATTTTTGCACTTTTTTGATTTTCTGTTACATAAATCTAATCCAGATAATAAGAGAAGGCATAGTAAAATTAAAGAATTATCTCATATTTCTCTCTCATTCTACTTTTGCTTAGTTAGTACAAAACCTACTGTAAAATTATATTATTTTGCACGTCTTGCTTGAATATGTGCTAGCAACCCTAATGTTGAACTATCACGATTATCCGCTTTACTTTCTCCACGAAGAATTGGTAGTAACTCGTTTGCTAATTCTTTACCAAGTTCAACACCCCATTGATCAAATGAATTAATATTCATTAAAATCCCTTCAACAAAAGTGCGATGTTCATAAAGCGCAATAAGACGACCGAGTGCAAAAGGTGTTAATGAATCTTGAACCAGCGTAATGCTGGGACGGTTTCCTTTAAAACTTCTATGACGTGCTAAATGGTCTGCTTCACCCTCATCAACTCCATTTTTTATCAAGATATGCCGAGCATCTTCAAGACTACGCCCCTTCATCAAGGCTTTTGATTGTGCTAAACCGTTTGCTAGCAACATCTCATACATAGAATGTAATTTTTTCTCATGCCCTTTTATAAATAAAATAAATTCTACAGGAATAATATCTGTTCCTTGATGCAGAAGCTGAAAAAAAGCATGTTGACTATTTGTTCCTGAATCCCCCCAAACAATTGGACCACTTGAAAAACTTAATGGTTTTCCATCCAGCGAGACTTGTTTACCATTTGATTCCATATCAAGCTGTTGTAAATAAGCTGGAAAATGTATTAAACGCTGTGCATAAGGAATGATCGAACGTGATGAATAACCACAAATAACACGATGCCAGAATCCTAAAAGAGCAAAACGAATAGGAATATTTTTATGCAAAGGCATAGTTTTAAAATGTTGATCCATTTGCAAAGCACCATTGAGAAATTGGCGAAAATTTCCACCACCTATCGCAAACATAACAACAAGTCCAATGGCTGACCAAATTGAATAACGTCCTCCAACCCAATTCCAAAATTTAAAAACTCTTGTGGAATCTATGCCAAATTCTGCCACTTTATCAAGCGCACTTGAAACAGCAACAAAATGCGTACAAACGGCTTCTTCTCCTAAATGTGAACAAATCCACTGACGTGCAACTTGAGCATTGACCATTGTTTCAGCCGTTGTA
This sequence comes from Bartonella sp. AP21QHHD, assembly GCF_042196205.1. Taxonomy (NCBI): domain Bacteria; kingdom Pseudomonadati; phylum Pseudomonadota; class Alphaproteobacteria; order Hyphomicrobiales; family Bartonellaceae; genus Bartonella; species Bartonella sp. AP21QHHD. Next base: position 5,628 of record NZ_JBHIPT010000011.1, read on the forward strand.
AAAGTTTTAGAAGCAATGACAAACAGCGTTGTTGCTGGATTCAAAATAGAGAGAGTATCAGAAATATGGGCACTGTCAGCATTCGAAACAAAATGACACTGTGGACCATCATGATAAGGTTTTAAAGCATATGTGACCATTGCAGGACCAAGATCAGAACCACCAATACCAATATTGACAATATCACTTATTCTCTCGCCACTGCTTCCCTTATAGCTTCCATCACGCACCTTTTCAGAAAATCTTTCCATATCTTCAAGGACGTCTTGAATATCGCGAATAAGATTATGACCATCCAACATGAAAATTTCATCAGCAGGTAAACGTAATGCAATATGAAGAACTGAGCGTTTTTCAGTTGTATTAATCGCCTTACCAGAAAACATTGCATCACGCCGGCCTAACACATCTGCTGCGACCGCTAAATCATCTAGAAGTTGCAATGTTTTAAATGTCACACCACATTTTGAAAAATCGAAAAGAAGATCATCAAGTCTGAGGGAAAAATGGGAAAAACGCTGTTCATCTTCTACAAAATGCCGACGAATATCATAGACCCCATCCTTTGCGGCATGGTTTCTTAAAGCTTTTAATGTGGCTTCAAAAGCCATTTCATTTCGAATCGAAAAGCTATCTCCCATAAGCTTATCCTATACGGTTATTGATAATGAAATCTATGCCCAAACAATAACAAAGCAGAAAACACCTCCTTTATTGCTCGCTATTTTCACTGCTCACATAAAAATGAAGGAATATACAAAATAAAAGGATAAGATCCGAAAATGATATTTTTACAAGAATAAACTTTCAAATCTTTTCTATTATATACATCATTTAACTTGATTGAGTTCTTTTGTTAAACGTAAATCTTCTTCTGCTTTTGGTCTTATAAAACGCCCTAAAAAAAGATAAACAACCGGTGTGACATAAAGCGTAAAAATAGTTGCTAAACCTAAGCCACCAACGATAACCCAACCTAAGGCTATACGAGCTTCTGCGCCAGCACCTTTGGCCAAAACCAAAGGAATACCTCCTAAAATGGCACAAATCATTGTCATACAAACTGGACGAAGGCGAATGTTTGCTGCTTCTTCTACGGCTTCACGCACGCTTCTTCCCTGATCGCGTAATTGATCTGCAAATTCAACAATGAGAATACCATTTTTTGCCATAACACCAATTAACAAAATTAATCCAATTTGGCTGTAAATATTAAGACTTACACCACTTAATAGCATAGCAATTACAGCACAACCAATCCCTAATGGGACAGTGGCCATAATAATGAATCCTGAAATAAAGCTTTCAAACTGAGCAGCCAAAATCAATAAAATAATCAAAAAGGCAATGCCAAAAACAATCATAAAATTGGAAGATGTTTCATTAAGCGTTTCGGCTTCCCCTAAGGGAACCAAATAGGTTCCTTTTGATAACAAAGGAGAAGCAATTTTCTGTACAGTTTGGTAAGCTTCCCCTAAAGCGATATCTGGAGTAAGATTTGCGCTTAAAATAACAGCACTCATGCGTTTTTCCCGTTTTAATTGAGGAGCAATAGCTTTTTCATGTAAACGCGCAATAACCGATAAAGGAACATATCGATTGTCTTTGGTTTTTAAAAAAATATTTTCTAAATCGCTAGGACTCTTCATAGAATTTGTACGCGATATCAATTTAACATCGTAAGAATGATCATCCACGTTAATGGAACCAATCTTTTTACCATCCAACATTGTTTGTAATGTATCGCCCAAATTGGTGATATCAATCCCTAAATCGGAGGCTTTTTTTCGATTGATTTCAATAAAAAATTGCGGTTGTGTTGCATCAACAGTAAGGCGTGGGCGAATAAAACGCGGATCATCTTGTAAAGCACTTACCAGCTTATCAGCAATGGGTTGTAATATTGCATAATCATTGCCAAGAATTGCAAATTGCAACCCTTGCCCAGTTCCGCTCACACCTAGAGAATTTCCCTGCGCAGCAAACACAAAAACTGCGGGAAACTGTTTAACCTTTGCATTAATATCTTTCACGATTTCTTGCTGACTCCGTAAACGTTTATCCCAAGATGAAAGCAATAAAATCAAAAAAGCAGTATTGGGTGAACCGCCAGCACCCGCAATAGAGTAACTGTTAGCAATCTCCCCTGCATCACGTAATGGCTGTAGACTTGCTTCAATTTGCTCTATTTGCTCGTTCAAATATTGTGTTGAAATACCTTGTGGTCCATTAATAACCAAAAAGATCACAGCTCTGTCTTCTGCTGGCGTTAATTCCTGTTGTAGCTTCGTATAGCCTCCAACACAAAGACCCGCAAAAATAAGTGAAGCAAAAACAACAGCCCAAGGCTTTTCTAAACACTTATGCAAACTGTAAGTATATGCCTTATGAAAAAAAGTACCTAATTTATATAAAAAAGCAAAATGATGGGACTTTTCCTCTTTCTCCTCAATATGTTCTTTGAGAAAACGCGAAGCCAACATTGGACAAAGCGTTAAGGCAACAACTGAAGAAAGCAAAATAGAAATTGCCAAAACAAAACCAAATTCTCTAAAAAGACCTCCAACTTGCCCAGGAAGAAAGGAAATAGGAACAAACACAGCCACTAATGTCAATGTTGTTGCTAAAACAGCAAAAAACACTTCACGTGTTCCTATCACCGCTGCTGCTCTGGAACCTAATCCCATATTGCGCCACCGAACAATATTCTCAAGAACAACAATGGCATCATCCACAACAAGCCCTGTTGCTAAAACAAGTCCTAAAAATGTGAGAATATTCAATGAAAACCCTACAAGATAAATAGCCGCAATGGTACCAATCAAAGCGACAGGAAGAGATAAAGCAGGTATCAGCGTTACACGAATGTCTCTGAGAAAAAGAAAAATGACCAAGATAACGCTCAAAATAGCAATGACCAACGCAACTTCAACCTCATGAAGAGCGCTTTTAATAAAAATTGCATCGTCATTAATAACGTCTATATTTACAGAAGAAGGAACAATACTTTTGAGATTATCAACAACGGCTCTCACACCTTCAGAAATATTAAGAGTGTTGGATTGTGCTTTACGCACGATACCTAATCCAATACCTGTCTTTCCATTGATACGAAGAATAACTGTTTCTATATCCGGCGATAAAGTAACATGCGCAACATCACCAAGATGCACATGAGGCTTTAAAACAACTTGTTCAAAAGATTCTGGTGTTGTTAAACGTGCAGTAGCACGTACAACTAAAGTTTGCTTAGAATTGCGTAATGACCCTACTGGCACATCTGTTGTCATATCAGCAAGAACACGTGAAATATCTGCTACAGTTAATCCATAACTTGCAAGTTTTGCTTGATCTATATCAATCTGAAAAATCTTTGTGCGAGCACTATCGACCTGTACATCACCAACACCATCAACAGCAGAAATAGCATCAACAATCTGATCGTTTACAATCGTGGTTAAATCATCAACACTCATTGTTGGTGACGTCACAACCAAATACATCATGGCAGCAGCATTCGAATCTGCTTTAATAATCAAAGGCGAATCCGCATCTTTCGGTAAAGAATAGGTAACACGAGAGAGAGCATCACGAATATCAGATGCTGCAACATTCAAATCAACACCGACATTAAAGTTAATCTTCACACGGGAGCGTCCAAAAGAAGACGTTGAAGAAATCGTCTTAACACCTGAAACACGAGAAACAGCATCTTCTATAACTTTTGTAACTTCACGATCAATTGTTTCTGCCGATGCACCAGAAAACATCGTCACAATCGTTGTTACAGGAGTATCAACATCGGGTAATTCTCTTACATCAACATTTAACCATGCTGCAAATCCTGCAATAATGATCATAGCATTCAAAACAAGAGTAAAAACCGGTCTGCGAATAAATAAGGTAATGAGACCACCTTGCTCCACCTTTGACATAGGCTGTTTTGTGCTCAATTCTTGGCTCATTGTATATCCGTTCCATAACCTACTGATAATTGCTGTTGATGAGACTTTGGATCATCAATAGTTACTTTACTTCTTGGATAAAGCATTTGCACCCCTTGAATGACAACTTGATCACCATTTTCTAGGGGAGCTTTCACGAAAACATGATCGGCTTTATGCTGAATAATTGTTACGGGAATAGACTCTACTTTTCCTTCTCTCACACGCCAAACGAATGACCCTTTACTATTCCATTGAACTGCAAGAGGATTAACGACAGGAAAAGAACCACCATGAAACTGCAAGGAAACAGAAAAGGACATACCAGACATGAGCGTATCTTTTTCATTATTGATTTCAACCTGAACATGAAGTGTGCGACTTTCTGGATCAACGATATTATCAATCGCATAAATATGACCAACAAAAGATCTATCTGGCTGCGCGATTAACGTTGCCGTTACCTCATCTCCTTTATGGATGCGCGACACATATCGTTCAGGGGCCCATATATCGACCAAAATACGTTCTCTATTCTCAATACGGCCTATTACAGTATTAAGGGTCACGTTATTCCCCGCATCAACGGGCAAAATACCAACAACTCCAGGAATCGGTGCTCGAATTGTTCGCCGATCGAGATCTAATTCAGCATTACGCAAAACTAAATTTGCGTTATCCAACTCTAAGCGAGCCATAATTTCTTGAACTTCCGTTGCTGTATTGCTGGCGCGTAATTTAAGAATACGCGAAAGCGTCAACGCATTGTTATCACGTTGCACTTTTGCTTTTGCAGCCGCTATTTCTTCTTTTTTAGAATCAAGCTTTGCAATCACATCATCAGCTTGTACTTTTGTACCCGCTGATACAAAAAGCTTATCAATAACACCTGAGGATAAAGGGGTAAGCTCGACTTCTGCAAGAGCTTTTCCACTCCCAAGAACGTTAAGTTGTTCATAAAGATCTTGAACTTTTACAAGATCAACGACAACATTTACCGGTGGCCTTCCCATTTTTTCATTTGAAGCTTTATCCGATACTCTTGTTTTATCCACCATAGAAATGGGTTGGTCTGCACTCTTTTTTCCAGCCCAATAAGTAACCGTTAAAACAACGATTAAAAACACTAATGGAAAGCTCTTTTTTAATAACGCCATACATCCGCCCTTGCTGTGTCATGTTCATCTGAAATAGTTTTCAACAGTAATATCGGCGTTTTACACAAAAACCCAACAGCGGGTGTATATATCTTACCCCCACCGCAAAAAACACATCTCATCTCTGCTTGACTATCTTTCATAGATTAAAACGTCAAGTTAACTATCGTTCATATTGCTTTGTATAGTCATGACAAAAAAATGTTCATATCAAAACCAACTGAAGCCATAATATATTATATCCTTTTTTAAAATATATCATAAAAAAAGAGAGATTTTTTTTATGACGACTCAAGTTTCACTTGCATTTCTTTAATGAAACGATTAGGAACCCTTTGTCTTAGACAATGTAAAAAATTGAAATGTATGCACCCGTAGCTCAGCTGGATAGAGCACCAGACTACGAATCTGGGGGTCAGGAGTTCGAATCTCTTCGGGTGCGCCATCTATCAATATCTTACTTATAAAGTCAGACTTTTTAAATTCTTTATTTTGTGATTTATTTTTACCTATCTTTGTATTTTGTTATTTCATTCTGTTGTGAGTCGTTTCTTTAGCCATTTTGCTAGAATAAGATGTTATGAGTCCTTCAATTCAGCTCTAAGTTGCTTTTATTAGCTTATAATCGTAGCGATTGCATGAGTAGCGTATGTTGTTGTTTTCTTTTTTCAATCTATGCGCTTGTTTTTGGTCTCTTCCGGATTATACTCTCTACTCAGTTAGGTAATTTTTTACGTGCTTATTTCTAATTGTTCCATAACTGGATGTTTCTGGATATTTTATTCCTAGCAGTCCCATCTTAAGAGGGACTTCAGATGTGTCGCCATAAATTCCGGTTTACCACCATGTGAAACTTTTTCAGTGTGTTGTTGGAAAGAATAAATAAACTACTTCTCAAACGTACTACTATGAAACACTTATGGTATCCATTAATGTCATCAGCATTTGTTGCAAACCAAAGCTTCTTTTCGCAATATTTTTAATTGAATTAAACGTATTTTTACTGCTTAAAAGCAAAAAGATTCTTTTTCCTAAAAAACAATAAAACTCTTCTTGTGCTTCTTTAGCATTATCTCTTGCATGGCATATCATCGATTTCTATGATATCTTAATATTTTTCTGTTCTCTATGAATTTTTCTAATTAATCCATGGAGTACAGATCTCAAACATTAATAAAAGCTGAATTTAAAGAATTTTTCCATGCCTAAAACTGATATTGAAATTGCTCGCACTGCTAAAAAGCAACATATTATTGAAATTGCACAAAAAATTGGTATTTCACATGAAAATCTCATTCCCTATGGTCATGATAAAGCTAAAATTTCTTCTGAATACATAAAATCGCTTAATAAAAATCCAGATGGTAAACTTATCCTTGTCACAGCTATCAATCCCACACCTGCCGGAGAAGGCAAAACAACAACAACAGTTGGACTAAGTGATGCTCTTAATCTTATTGGTAAAAAAACAATAGCTACCTTGAGAGAACCATCTTTAGGTCCCTGTTTTGGTGTAAAAGGTGGTGCTGCTGGTGGTGGTTATGCGCAAGTCATTCCAATGGATGACCTTAATTTACATTTTACCGGTGATTTTCATGCTATTACATCTGCTCATAATCTTCTTGCCGCAATGATAGATAATCATCTTTATTGGGGAAATACTCTAAACATTGATCCACGTCGCATTGTTTGGAAACGCGTTCTTGATATGAATGACCGTGTATTGCGCGATATTGTCATTTCATTGGGGGGCATAACAAATGGTTTTCCACGTCAAACAGGTTTTGATATTACTGTTGCATCAGAAATTATGGCGCTTCTTTGTCTCTCTGAAAATTTAGAAAACCTTACACAAAGACTCAAAAAAATTATTGTTGCTTATCGTTATGATAAAACGCCCATCACCGTTGCTGATCTCAATGCGGAAGGTGCAATGGCAGTTCTTCTCAAAGATGCTATACAACCCAATCTCGTACAGACAATTGAAAATAATCCTGTTCTCGTTCATGGAGGACCTTTTGCCAACATTGCTCATGGTTGCAATTCAGTTATAGCAACAAAAACTGCTTTAAAACTTGCTGATTATATTGTCACAGAAGCAGGGTTTGGAGCAGATCTTGGAGCAGAAAAGTTCTTCAATATCAAATGTAGGCAAGCAGGTATTGTACCAAATGCTACAGTGATCGTCGCAACTATTCGTGCATTAAAAATGAATGGTGGTCTGGATAAAAATAACCTGACAGAAGAAAATATCACCGCTTTAGAAAAAGGAGCTGCCAATCTTTTACGACACATAAAAAATATGAAGCACTACGGTATTCCTTGTGTTGTGGCTATCAATCATTTTGACAGCGATAGCGATGCTGAAATAAAAACATTACAAAAAACAGTTGCAACAACTGGACACAAAGCTATTATCTGTAAGCATTGGGAACAAGGTGGAAAAGGCGCTATAGAACTTGCACAAGAACTCGTTACCTTGATTGAAAAGCACGATTCTGATTTTAAAGTTCTCTATCAAGATGATATTCCACTCGTTCAAAAAATTAATTGTATTATAACAAAGCTATACGGTGGACGTGGCGCCATCATCTCAGCCCCTATTCTCAAACAACTTGAAACTTGGGAAAAAGAAGGTTTTGGCGTCTACCCTATTTGTATGGCCAAAACACCTTATTCTTTTTCTTCTGATCCCAAGCAATACGGAGCTCCTGTTGATTTTGAAATTCCCATACGAGAAGTTCGTCTCTGTGCGGGAGCCGGCTTTATTGTTGTCATTTGTGGAGATGTTATGACCATGCCGGGACTACCCCATTATCCCACGGCGGAAAAAATTCATCTTGACGAAAATGATCAAATACAAGGACTTTCATAAGTTTATAATCATGAAATCTATCATTCATTATAAAAAGCATTTTATTACAAAAAAAATAGAATTTTTAAAAGCGATATAGACAAATGTCTTATTTATATGATATAAGTTTCTGTCCTTTTGGATATGCCTTTAAAAGGACGTAGGTTTTCCTATTATTTGTGACACTGAAAAAAGCAGGATAAATAGTGCAAGTACTCGTTCGTGATAATAATGTTGATCAAGCGCTCCGCGCGTTGAAAAAAAAGATGCAGCGTGAAGGTATCTTCCGTGAAATGAAAATGCGTAGTTATTATGAGAAGCCATCTGAGAAGCGTGCTCGTGAAAAAGCTGAGGCTATTCGTCGTACACGTAAGCTTGCTCGTAAGCGTGCACAAAGAGAAGGTTTTGTTAGTAACGGACGGACTGTTGCGGTAAAGTAATGTGCTTTATGCTATTATATAATTGCATAAGCAATAGATAGTAAGCTACTAGAAAATTTTATCTTCATAGGCAATTGCGATGAATTGCTTGTGTAGGTTTTTATGTACAATGTTATCTAATATGTTAGTTATTTGAAAATAATAAGGTTTCTATCATAGAGGTGGTTTTTATTTCACTCTTATATTTTAAAAATAGATAACAAACTACACTTGAGATATTTAAGCGACTTTTTCCTATGTAAATTGAGTGCGGGGTGTTTTATTATCACTTTTCGCTATAATTTTCTCCTTCTGGATATCTCTTACATCACTGCTTCTTATGTACAAATTTCATGATGAACTTCTTTTTTGTCATTAAATATTCTACATCTTTCGATCATCCTAGGTCTGATTACAAAACAAAAATGCTTCTTATAAACACTATAAATAATAGGAACTGCATAACATTGAAAGCTGGTAAATAGAACGATGGAGCCAGCTTATCTACCATACGGATAAGCATTATCATGGCATAAGATTAGAGTGTAGAAAATTTTATAAATGAATTATCACGAAAAAGTGTCCTGTTAAAATTAGCCCTTCATATATCAATCTACTCTATAATGTTGCTCATATTTTTACGCTTAAATGTTTTATTTATCGTATTATTTTGTTCATTCAAAACTTCTTTTCAAGCCACACAATAATCCCTTTCTGAACAGCTCTTTGTTCATAGTATGCATACATGCACTTTTACTTTGAGAAACAAACTCAAAAAAGAGATGCAATACTTTAGCCCTAATTTCCTGTACAAAAACTGCCTATGGCTCCAATATACTTTACTGTTTTATCACGCTTACAGCTACATAAAAATCTAATGTTTATTTATATCTACCCCCTCATAAACAAGATAAGCACTAAGAAATACAAACCTTTTGTTTTCCTTATTTTGATATTTTTGTAGCAATTTTTTCATCGTTTAGATCTCTTTAACGAGCAATGTGTCATACTTTTTATCAGTTTCCAGTCTTATCTTTCAGATTTTAAATTTCCAATATATGACGAAATAAAGGAGTTCGGTGTGCAAAATTCTCGTTGGTTTCGCGTTTCAATACTCATATCATGTATCTTAATAGCAATAGTCATTGTATTGGGTTCATCTCATTTGTTGCATGCACAAACATTTAATCAAAATTTAGGGCCCAGTGGTTTACCACTTCCGCGATTTGCTTCGATTAAACCCACCAGCGTTAATGTACGCGTCGGACCAGGAAGCAACTATTCAATCATTTTCACCTACAAAAAGAAGGGCTTACCTATTGAAATCATTCAAGAATATGATCAATGGCGCAAAATTCGTGATGCAGAAGGCGATGAGGGATGGGTGTATCAATCGCTTTTATCGGGAAAGCGAACTGCTATAACTATTCCATGGCAAAAAGATAAAACAAAAAGGCTGATGCTACGAAAAAACCCCACCGACAACGCAGAACTTGTGGCGGAAGTAGAACCTAACGTCATTGGTAACATCCGCCAATGTGATGGACAATGGTGCGAACTAAACATTAATAATACGCGCGGATGGCTTCAGCAACCCCAGTTATGGGGAATCTATCCTGATGAAAAAGTAAAAGGTTGGTGAATACTCAAACTCAACAAGTTTAATTTTTATTCCTCATTGAATATCCTCACTGCCTATCACAAGATTGATTTTTTGGTTTCAATCGCACGATTAAATCAACATGTGAAATTTCCATACCTTCTGGTGGCTTAGGCAAATTTCTAATAATGGGAGCTTCTTCCAAATTATAAGGAATATCAAGAATACGATTTTCGCCTTCTATATAAAAATGGTAGTGATCAGAGGTATTGGTATCAAACCAAGTTTTTGAGCCTTCTACGGCAATAATCCGTAATAATCCCGCTTCCGTAAATTGATGAAGCGTATTATAAACCGTTGCTAAAGATACAGGTACACCTGCCCTCACCGCTTCCTCATAGAGCTCTTCAGCAGTAATATGACGATTTCCTTGAGAAAAAATCATATGTGCAAGTTCCAACCGCTGACGTGTTGGACGCAGACCATTTTGACGCAAATGTTTTTCTAACATAGAAATGGAATAATATTGCACAATTTTTCCACACTCTTTTGTGAACTGCTGCTCTTCATTCATATCTAAATTGTCTGCACTCACTGACATAATTACAAACCCAAATATATTCCTGCTAAATAAGATCAAAATACAAAAAAATGGGAATAGTATGGTGTAATCTTGTATTCCATTTTTAAATAATTACCTATGTAGAATACATAAAAAAAGGCTTTTGTCATTAAAAATGATATAAAATCATTTCCCTCTCTTTAAAATTTGCTCTAAAAGTAGGTTGGGAAAAGCGCAGAAATAAAGATATATGCAAATAAATGGAGTAACAATGGCTGAACAAAAGTCTCGCTACACATATGAAGAGCTTCTAAGCTGCGCTCGCGGCGAAATGTTTGGTAGAGGTAATGCGCAATTGCCAGCACCGCCAATGTTAATGATTCATCGAATCACTCAAATTAGTGAAACTGATGGTAAATACGATAAAGGAATGGTTCGCGCCGAATTTGACATTACACCAGACATGTGGTTCTTTAATTGTCACTTTATAGGCGATCCCGTCATGCCAGGATGTCTCGGACTGGATGGTATGTGGCAATTAACAGGTTTTTTTCTTGGTTGGCTAGGCGAACCAGGCAAAGGAAGAGCAATATCAACAGGTGAAGTAAAGTTATCAGGGATGGTAACTCCACAAACCAAAATTCTTGAATATGAAATAGATTTTAAGCGTATTCGACGTGGAAATTTAGTCTTAGGAATAGCTGATGGGTGGCTAAAAGCAGATGGAGAGACTATTTATAAGGCGAACGATTTACGCGTTGCTTTATTCAAAGAAGATTGAACGTTATTTCCGTCAGAAAGAACTTTTCACTATTCTGTATGGAACGAGGAGGTATGAATGCGTCGAGTTGTTGTAACCGGAATGGGAATTGTCTCCGCAATTGGAAATAATCCTGGAGCTGTTTTAACCAGTTTACGTGAAGCAAAATCCGGAATTTCTTACGCACCTCAATATGCTGAATTAGGCTTTCGTAGCAGAGTTTATGGCAAGCCCGATATTAATATAGAAGAACTCGTAGATCGACGTGCTCTACGTTTTCATGGGCGTGGAACAGCATGGAATCACATCGCCATGGATCAAGCAATTGCTGATGCGGGTCTAGAACCGCATGAAGTATCGAACGAACACACGGGTATTATTATGGGTTCTGGAGGTGCTTCAACACATTCAATCGTAGAAGCTGCTGACATTACACGCCAAAAAGGTCCAAAACGTGTTGGACCTTTTGTTGTCCCTAAAGCGATGAGTTCCACAGCATCTGCAACATTAGCAACTTTCTTTAAAATAAAGGGGATCAATTATTCAATCTCTTCAGCTTGTGCTACCTCCAATCATTGTATTGGTAATGCTTACGAAATGATACAATATGGTAAACAGAAGCGCATCTTTGCCGGTGGCTGCGAAGATTTGGATTGGACACTATCTGTTTTATTCGATGCCATGGGCGCTATGTCCAGCAGATATAATGACATTCCTCACAAAGCTTCACGTGCTTATGATGTTAATCGTGATGGTTTTGTCATTGCTGGAGGTGCTGGCGTTTTAGTCCTTGAAGATTTAGAACTTGCTAAAGCACGTGGTGCAAAAATCTACGGAGAAATCGTTGGATACGGTGCGACATCCGATGGACATGATATGGTTGCCCCATCAGGAGAGGGAGCAGAACGATGCATGCGCATGGCCCTTGCAACAGTCGATAATAAAATTGATTATATCAATCCCCATGCGACAGCAACTCCTGTTGGTGATCCTCCTGAGATAGAAGCTATCCGTCGTGTCTTTGGAGCAGGTGATCAATGCCCCCCCATTTCCGCTACCAAGTCTCTAACAGGACATTCCTTGGGAGCAGCAGGTGTTCACGAAGCAATCTATACATTGTTAATGATGAATCATAATTTTATTTGTGAAAGTGCCCATATTGAAGAACTTGATCCAGCTTTTGCTGATATGCCAATCGTTCGTGAACGACGTGATCATCAACAACTGAATACCGTATTGTCGAATACTTTTGGCTTTGGCGGTACCAATGCAACGCTTGTTTTCCAACGTTATGTATAAACAAAAGCTCTTAGTAATTGAAAAAAGTACGGTCTTACGGAGAATAATATGAAAGGTTTGATGGAGGGCAAACGCGGCCTTATTATGGGAATTGCGAATGACCATTCAATTGCTTGGGGCATTGCCTGTCAGCTCGCACAAGCAGGAGCGGAATTAGCGTTGACTTATCAAGGAAATGCTTTTGGAAAACGTGTTCATCCCCTAGCAGATAAACTTGGCTGCAAATTAGTGCTAGAGTGTGACGTTGAAAAAAGTGAAAATATTGATTACGTCTTTGAGCAACTTGAAAAAGAATGGAAAACAATTGATTTTATTGTCCATGCCATTGGTTTTTCAGATAAAACTCAGCTAAAAGGGCGTTACGTTGATGTTACAACACGTGAAAACTTTCAACGCACGATGGTTATTTCAGCTTATTCCTTTACTGAAATTGCCCAGCGCGCGGGTAAGCTTATGCCCAATGGAGGAACACTTTTAACTCTTACCTATGGTGCTTCACAGCAAGTTGTGCCTAATTATAACATCATGGGTGTTGCTAAAGCAGCTTTAGAAGCTATGGTACGTTATTTAGCAGCGGACTTTGGTCCTCAAAATATTCGTGTCAATGCGATTTCCGCTGGTCCTGTTAGAACTTTAGCAGGTAATGGTATTGCAGCTGCACGGGCAATATTTTCACATCAACGCCGTAATGCCCCATTACGGCGTACCGTAGATATTCATGAAATTGGAAAATCTGCTCTTTATCTACTCTCTGACTTATCATCAGGTGTTACAGGTGAAATCCATTATGTTGATTCAGGCTATAACATCATGTCTATGCCAATACTTGAAGAACTGAAAAAAAGTGACGATTCCCAAGAAGAATAAAATTTATTTCATTGCACTAAAAAAGAAAATCAATCATGTACATAGTGCTTTAATCGGGTATTGAGTACTTTCTCAGCTATATAATAGTGTATTGACTTATAATAATATGACGTAAGGAATATGTGCAAATGTTTGTAAGAATAAGTCAATACAAAACCAGATGTACGATGCCTTGTTTCGCAAAATATTTTATAAAAGCCGGAATATTTCTTCAATCCATGGTTGATAAAGTGTGTATTTTATGACGTTATTTACCTTACTAAAGCATACGCTTTTGCCATTGCTTATAAATCAATATCCAACCCTCATGCCACCGCAGTTTGAAACAGAGATTAGAGAATTATTAAAACCCTTAGTTTCAGCTTTTGTGTAGCAAATTGAAAAAAATATTCCTACCGTTTGATTTATTCTTGAAACGCAAATACAATCTAATTTAGGATGAATATGAAGGCGTAAAGAAATCAATCATTAATCTTACTATTGTTCTTTAATGAAAGCATTGCTCTGATGTGTCAGGTAAAATAGAACACCCAAAAACACTATAGCTGTTTCTCCTTCATGCATTTTTTAAAGATATCTCTCAATGCACGCCATTCCATTTCACAATGGTACCTGTAGAACATATAAAAAATCCTTGTGAAGTACATAAAATCCTTTTTTTACCACCATTTTAATGTTTATACAGATGACAAACCGACACCGTCATTTTACTTGCCATGTTCTAATATTGAAACAACCCTTGACACTTGAGATGATTCATTAGAAGTATCTTTAATAATTTTTATCCACATACTAACCCGCTTGTGACAAGCAAACATATATTTTTAATTAACTCAATACAAAAATAAAATGAATTATTTATATAAATCAATTTTTTATCTTTATAATCACATTATTTTTCAGTTTAAATGACAGCCACAAACAGGTACAATAACATTTTTTCAATCTTAGACTTTCAAAGTTATAATTCCAAAAATCATTTCTTGCATATAAAAAACAGAATTGACATGTGAGAAAATAAAAGGCTTAAATATCTCTACTGAACAGCTTCAAGTGCCAAGAGCTGTCTCACAACATTTGGGGGTGTAATGATGCTCGTCTTCCTCCTTCATAAACATAAAGATGGGGATGTGCACAATAGCTTTATCGGTTACACTATTCACAGTCACCGTCGCAAATTGGACTTAGGATTTTTAAGAGAGGTCTCTTTAAAACAAGCACGTGAATATATAACAGCAATCGTGTTTTTTTGGACGTTCTATTTTACCTGACACATCAGAAAAATGCTTTCATTAGAAAATGAGAAAAATAAAGGTGTGAGATAATCTCCATTATTTAAAAGATATTGCTTTAGATAGCGTAAAACTGAATTTAAAAATGATTGTAGAAATGGGAACAGATTTTCAGCTTTAAAATTTCATCTTCTTCCCAAATTAGATTGTCTTCTTGTTTTAAAGAATTACAAAAACAGAGATTCACAATATCCCTGCCCCGATATTCTTAGCTTATACGTTACATAAATAAGATGCTTCTACCTAATGAGTCTTGTATTATTCTGTTTGCAAATATCATTGTGAGATGAATTTAAGAGACAATAAAAATATCTTGTTCATTACATTACATAAACACGTATAAGTGGAAACGACAATTTATCTTCAAAGAGATAGCTCTTAGACAAAAGCCAAAACTTTTATATTTCAGCCATGTTTCATAAAGAATCGAATGATATGAATCTATAATTTTCTGGAATATGACTGCCTTATACAACCATCAATAAAATCTATTTTATATGTCTATCATAGCATGTTTCTATTTTTTACGATTGGAATTATTAAAAAACAGGATATCATTGAATTTCGTCCTTGAGAGCGCGGCTTAGTAATGTGTTTGCCGCTTCAGTTATATTTTTACCACAATAGAGAATTTGATAAATTTGTTCTACAATGGGCATTTCTACCCCAATACGCTGCGCCAACGTATATACTTCCTTGGTATTTAAGTATCCTTCCACAACCTGACCAATTTGTTTTTCTGCTTCTTTTATATCTATTCCTTTACCAAGAAGTATTCCAAAACGGCGATTACGCGACTGATTATCAGTACATGTCAAAACCAGATCACCTAAGCCTGTCATTCCCATAAATGTGGAAAGCTCAGCACCCATAGCCTCCCCTAAACGACTGATTTCAGCTAGTCCTCGTGTGATAAGAGCTATTCGTGCATTTGCCCCAAAACCTATGCCATCTGATATTCCTGCACCAATAGCAATAACATTTTTGACTGCCCCCCCTAATTGAACACCAATCATATCTGAACTTTTATAAACTCTAAAACTTTTGTCACAATGAAAAAGTTGCTGCAATTCTTTACCAAACTCAACATCAGAAGCTGCTATCGTCATTGCAGTAGGCCAACCAATAGCTAGTTCTTGAGCAAAAGTTGGTCCAGAAAAAACAGCTAAAGGAATTTTTTCACCTAAAATCTCACGAGCAACCTCTTGTAAGAAACGTCCAGTACCATGTTCTAAACCTTTTGTAGCCCAAATAACGCGTGAATGCTGATCTAAATAAGGCTGAATATTATACAAAACTTGATGAAATACATGGCTTGGAACAGCGATTAATATATTGTGACTTGCCGTTATTGCAGTTTCAAGGGAAGCTTCAAGTAATAAATTTTCAGGAAATCGAACATCGGGTAAATATACTTGATTACAACGTTGTTCCTGTAATTCTTTGATATGTTGAGGACTATATCCCCAAAGTAAAACATTATGACCATTACGGGCAAGAGCTATCGCTAATGCAGTACCAAAAGAACCAGCACCTATAACTGTCATTGCAACGGTTTTCATTAAATTTTCTGATTATTCTCTAAATTTTTGATTTCAATTGCATATTATTATTACAAATAATTTTAATGCTATCTTTAATATAAATTCTTTAAATCTAAAAATATTACTGCTTCGTAGCTTTTTTATCTCACACAATATAAAAATTTGTTTCGCACATTCTCTTTCTTTGTAGTAAATTTTACAAACATCACTTTTTGTATATTCTACAAATAGCTATTTGTCTCAAAAATTAAAGATTGGCTAAATACCCCACGGACTTTCTCTTTTAAATTAAAAGTATATTCAAAATAATGATACTCATTCCACTGATATCTTGTACTTATCTCCTGCTTTATATCCTACAAATTTCTTCTACGAAGCTGATACATGCCGCATCAGCTCCGTAGATATTTCTAACAACTACTCCACAGGAAACTGCGTATTTGGACCTTGCTCCATGGGCATTTCTGAACCAGGTGCTTGATCTACAGGAGTTTGCGTACTTAGACCCTGCCCCATAGGCATTTCTGAAA